>JAJRXL010000504.1 GCA_024276335.1 Bacteroidota bacterium | reverse complement strand
GTTGAAGGAGCAGTTCCCGGATCACGAGTTCGTTCCCGTCTTCTGGCTGGAAAGCGAGGACCATGATTTCGCGGAGGCCAACAACACCTCGTTCATCGACAGGGACAACGCGTTCTTCACGCTTTCGTACCGCCAGGACATCGTCGAGGAAGGATTGAATACCGGCCCCGTCGGCTCTATCCGGTTCGATGATTCCATCGGAGAGCTGGCGCGCGAGTTATTCGGGCATTGCACCCTCACCGATTTCAGTGAAGCACTCCGCAAGCTGCTTGTATCGACGTACGAGCCGGGAGCCACCTTCACGGAAGCATTCACGAGGTACTACAACCAGGTTTTCGGAAAGTACGGCCTGGTCTTTTTCGATCCGATCAGTCCCGAGGCAAAGCGATTGCTCCTCCCGGCAATCATGCAGGAGCTCGAGACGTACCCGGCAGCGGGCGAGGAAGTCATCAAGCGGAGTTCGGAGCTCGAGGTCCGCTACCATGCCCAGTTGAAGCCGCGCGCCATCAACCTGTTCATGTTTCACAAGCAGGGACGGTATGCCATCGAGCCCAGCGGGCGGCGCTTCTGGCTGCGGGGAACGCGGAAGCATTTCGAGCGGGAGGAGTTGTTCGAATTGGCCAGGACGACGCCGGAACGGTTCAGCCCGAACGTCCTGCTCCGCCCCATATTCCAGGATTTTCTCTTTCCCACCGTCGCTTACGTGGCGGGTCCTGCGGAAATCGCTTACTTCGCCCAGTTGGAGCCGGTGTACCGCCATTTCCAGATCTCCATGCCGGTTATCTTTCCACGAGCCTCGATCACGTTGGTCGAGGCAAAAATTCAGAAGCTTTTCGACAAGTATGAACTGCCGTACGCAACCGTCTTCGACGGAAGCGATGATTTGTACGCACGACTTGCAGACCGCGGAAGCGAAGCAGAGAGCCACGAAATGCTGCACAAGCTCAAATCGGAGTTGGAAGCCGTTGCCAGCGGCATTGAATCGTGGATCCCGCGGCTCCCCGCAAACACGCAAGACGCAGCGTTAACGACCGCCACCAAGCTGCGAAACATCTTCGCCATTTTCGAGAATCGGGTAACGAAGGAGCTGCAACAACGCGATTCCATCATGCAGGCGCAGCTCTCGAAACTGCTGACTTACCTTCTCCCCGCCGGTATTCCCCAGGAACGCCTCCTCAATCTCGCGACATTCCTCAACCGTTACGGGGAAAGCGTTACCGACACGATCTTCGATGCCTGCGTTCCTTTCCCCGCCGAACACCGCTTCATCAATCTCTGACCCATC
This sequence comes from Bacteroidota bacterium, assembly GCA_024276335.1. Classification (GTDB taxonomy): domain Bacteria; phylum Bacteroidota; class Ignavibacteria; order SZUA-365; family JAADGX01; genus JAADGX01. The sequence continues at coordinate 4,422 of JAJRXL010000504.1, read as the reverse complement.
CCGAAACGATACCAGTGAGGCAGCACCGGTCCTCTTTCGTCCTCAGTACTTCCTTCCCTTCCACTCCACTTTGCCCGTGAGAAACACGATAAACGGAATGAGCATGACGTAAACGATGTAATAAACCTGGAAGACGGGGAAATACCGGAACCAGCGAAGGAGATTGAACTTCCTGAGGGGAACCCAGAGAATAGCCGCATCCCAAAACGACTTGATGATAAGGGCGCCCAGCCAGTACGTCCACGAGAGACCGAAAAACGGCAGTACCAGGAGGGAACAACTCATGGCGAACCCGATGATCATGATCGCGAAACCCGCGGGATGGATATCAACCCCCCCCTTGCCCCACCGCTTCTTCTGCAAGTACACACCACGCCAGTCGTCACAGGCAGAGCTCCAAACCAGATTCTCCCGCCTCATGGGATAACGCAGTTTCCATTTCGTCGTGTAGCTGATTTTCTTGAAGAGGGCGAAATCCTCCGTGACACTGAACCCCACGCCGGGATATCCGCCGACTTCGTCGTATGCTTTCCGGCGAAAAGACATGTTCGTGGCAACCGCGCTGAGGGGAACGTTCCAGGCCACCCCGGCCACGGCAATCGTGATGAGATATGCCCAGTCGAGACTCTGAACGATTTCGAAAACACGGTTTCCCCTGAGAAGAGTGAAACCGCATACTACGCCTACTTCCGGTGTGTAAAGCGACATGAGGTCTTCGATCCATCCCGGCGGGACGTGGCAATCGGCATCGGTGGTGAGGATAATTTCACCTTTCGATTGTTCGATGGCCTGGGCAACGGCGTTGGCTTTTCCTTTCAGGCCATCCAGGGTCCCCCGGGGCCGCATGAGCAGCAGCCCGGGAATGCGGTCGTTCCACGACTCGACGACGGCGGCAGTGGCATCGGTTGACTCATCATCGACGATGATAATTTCGCGCCTGGAAACAGGGTACGTTAATTGCGCCAGGCTGGTAAGAAGCGTCTCGATATTTCTTTCCTCGTTCCTCGCGGCAACGATCACGGACACGAACGGCTGGTATTCGCTTCTCTCGACTCGCGACGCCTTATAAGCACCGATAACAAAAAGCAATCCCTCGATGCCGTAAAGAACGACCGTGACGACGAGCAGATACTCAACCGCGGTCATGATGCCACTCTCGACTTTTCACTACAGGACACGATCGATAATTTTTTATCACGGGCGATTTCCGGAAGCGCGGCAAGAGCGCGGCAGGTTATATCGACGCGACCGGGTTGCTCGTGCAAAACGAGGATGTCACCGCCCCTGAGAGTAAATTGCATTCGCGTCACGAGCGCTTCCGGGCGCATGGATTTCATGAAATCCCCGGGCATGTTCGACCAGAGCACGAGCGACGTGGCGTCGGGAAGTTCCTCGAGCATCGATCGCGTAAACCACCCATACGGTGGGCGGAAATACTTTACTGCTTTCCCGGTTATATCCTGAAGCAAGGTGATGGAATCGCGGATTTCACCAGCACTTTCCCTCCCGGCGAGGAGCGGCAACCTCCTGTGCGTCATGCCGTGACTGCCGATTGCATGACCCTGCCCGGAAATCATTCGAACCAAGGGAGGATTTTGCCGAGCGGCATTCCCCGTGAGGAAGAAGCACGCGCTGATACCGACTTCATCCAATATTTCCAGAACAGCTTCCGTCGTGTCAGGGTGCGGGCCGTCGTCAATTGTGACAACGAAAGCGTCGGTGGCGGGCCATCTCGCGATGATCCTGTCGCTGAACCTGGCAACGAAGGGTAGCATTCGAGAAGACCCGAGAAAAGGATTCATGTTGTGTAAATGAGGCATGTCCGTAATTACAAGGTCGTTTAAAAATCAACGGTGAAGCCGCTCGCCCAGTACGTTTCACGAATATCGTAAAACTCGCCGTGAATACTATGCCCGCTGAAATAGGCAACGAAGAGATTCAATCCCGGCCCCCGCCATCGACCGATCTTGATTCCGCCCTGGACGGAATGGACTCCCGAGTACACCCGCACCGGGACAAGGCGGAAATCATACGCGAGATACGGATGCAGGGAACGGCCCAAGGTGTTCTCAAGGAATAATTCCATGCCCGCCTGGTACGACCAGTTCGGGATCTCCGGCGGGTCGTCATGGAAAAGATATTGAACCCCCGTGTAAAAGCGATAGTACGTTCGCTTGATCGCCGCAACCAGGTCGACGAATTCCCTGCTGTACACGCGGGGACCCCCGTAACGCCAGGCAGCCTCGCCGGCGTCGTAACTGCCGTCCACGAGATGGGCCGAAATGTGGCTGACACGGAGCCGCGCCAGGAATTGCCCCACTGCCAGGTCGCTGGCGTAGTTGAAATTTACCCCGAAAAAGTAGTCGGATGCCTCCACGGGAAAGTGGAAGTTTTCCTCCGCACGCAGCGCCGTGTACGTGAAGAAGTCCACGCCGATGGTCAATCGCTGTGTGCGCGTGGAATCCAACGCAATAGCGACGACATCAATACTGTTGCCTATATCGAGGCGCAGCTTGCCGTCCGCACGCAGGATCGTCCCCACCCTGCCTTCAAACGTGTTGGCCAGCAGAGGCGGGAAGAGCCTGCCGGAGGGTACGAATTCGATTGCGGGGAAGAATTGTCCTAGTAATTGCAGGGGAAAAAGGAGCTGGAAAAATAGAAGGAGAATGCGGTTCATGTTCCGGATTAATCCCATTCCTCCTCGTCAGCGAACAAATCGGCCCCCTCGTCCTCCAGCACAAACAGGCGGGCGCAGATATCGCCATCGAATTTCCCCGATTCGCGACACCTGCCAAATCGTTCCCTGGCCATGTCAAAATCGGCTTCGGGATCGACGTCGAGATCCTCCATGTCATCACAATTCACACAGAACTTGACATCTTCGTCTTCAATGATCTCGAGGGTTTTGCCGTTTTTCCTGGTGGGTTCCATTGTTCTCATCCTCATCATTTCACCGAAAGAAATATACGTAACCTTAACGATGAAACCACGTTAAAAGTTCAGCCCGAATTTCGGAAGAGAACACTACGCGAATCGAATGGAAATTATTCGAAACGCAGCGCTTCGATGGGATCGAGGTTGGAGGCTTTCCACGCGGGATACGTACCGAACACGACGCCAATAAGACAGCAGACGCCGACACCGGCGATGATCCATTGAACCGCCACCGCGCCCGCCGTCCCGAGGAAGAAGGCGATGGCATTGCCTGCCAGAATACCCAGGGTGATGCCGATAACACCCCCGACGAGCGAAATCACCACCGCCTCACTGATGAACTGGAGCAAGATGTTCTGCCGCAACGCTCCCAACGCCATCCGTAAACCGATTTCCTTCGTGCGCTCGGTAACACTGACCAGCATGATGTTCATGATGCCGATACCCGCCGCCAGCAGCGCCACGGCGCTGATGGCAATAGTGCCGATACGGATGTAATACGTCAGCTCGTTGAACTGGCGTATGATGCTTTCGTTGGAAAAGATCGCGAAATCGTTTTCCTCGCCGGGCGGCACCTTCCGGGCGGTACGGAGAATACCGATAACCTCGTCCTTGGTTGCCTCGAACAGCTCCCGGCTCGGTGCCTCGACCATGATGTGCATGGAACGCCGCCGTTCCCCGAAATTGTTGAACATGGTCGTCAGCGGTACAATGACAAAACGGTCACTGTTACCGAACATCCCCCCACGCTCTTCCAGGACACCAACGACCGTGTAAGTCCTGTTGTTGATAATGATTTCTTTCCCGAGGGGATCGATTTGGGGCGGGAAGATAGTTTCCACTACGTTCGCGCCCAGAATGCATATCTGGCGGCGTAGCCTGACGTCCTGTTCCACGAGACCGCGACCACGTTCGACAATCCAGTGATTCGTGGGGAGCCCCCCCGGCGTCTCCCCGGCCACGTTGACATTCGGGTCTGTTTTGAAATCCCTCCAGCGAATCACGTTGCCACCCTGCCAGGTCTCGATCCCCACGTTTTTTGCCAGTGTTGCGCTCTCCAGCACTTTCCGCGCCTGGAGGTACGTGATGTCTTTCCGGTTGCGATACTTCCACCGGGAACCCGGGCCGCCGGTATTCACAGCAGGGAATTTCTGAACCTGGAAGGTATTGGCGCCGAGATCGCTCAATCCGCCTTCAATACTGTTTTGAAGGATCTTCACGGCGGTCATCACGGAGATGATGGAAAAGACTCCAATCACCACGCCAAGAACGGTAAGAAAGGCGCGCAGCTTGTTCGTCTGCAGGGAGAAAAGAGCGGAACGAAATGTTTCGCGAAAGATCATCGGTCACTCGTAGCGCAGCGCTTCCACCGGGTCCAGCCTTGCCGCGGTGAAGGCGGGAAGGAAACCGGCAATCAATCCAATTGCAACGGAGATCGTGATACTGAGCACGACCACCCACAGCGGCATGACGCTGGGAAGGATTTCG
>JAJRXL010000503.1 GCA_024276335.1 Bacteroidota bacterium | reverse complement strand
GTTCATTCCCGCCACCATTGTTTCCGAAGCCGTGGCTCTTCTCATGGCTTGGCTCTTCCGTTTTGGGCGCCAGGAAATGAGCATCATCGATGCCCCTTTCTTGTCGCTTGGAAATATCCTCTCGCTGCTAGCTTTCACGACAATCGTTGCGCTCGTGGTTCGTTTGGCAAGTAAACCGGTATCGAAAAAATCTTTCCGAACTGTTTTTAAACTCAGCGTAACAACGCTCCTTCTCCTGTTTCTCGGTCTGCTGCCATGGCCTCTATTCAAAGTCTTCATATTCACCGTATTTTTCATTCTGAAAGTGTACGAGACGGGATTGTTGGCGGCGATGAATTTCCTTCGTCGTAAGCGTCACGTGCGACTTGGAGCAATGGGGTTTGCGGCTTCTCTCCTTCTTATCATTCTGGCAGGTTCACTGATGTACCAGGTAACGACCACGGGGCCCACTACATTCCCCGAGGGAAGAAAAGTCGATCTGCTGGTCGTGCCGGGATTCACGGGGACGGATTCAATATCTCGCACAGGATTGCAAAAACATATTCGCAGCGCTGTTGTGCATCTTGTAAAACAGAATGACATACGCCGGGTATTGTCACCGGTTAACTCCCGCGCGATGAGGACAACATGGTCTTCGCTGTTCCCGGGAGAGATCGAAAGGAGAGGGGCCACCACATTCATCGCGTCAACCAACAAGAAGGTATTCACGCTTACCGGCCTGGTGACGGAAACTCGATTGCTTGTTCAAAAAAACCGATGGGCAACAACGGTCTTTCTGATCGACGAATTTCGAGCCTCACGTGTCAATGAAACATGCCGGTTCCAGTCCCTGGATGCGATGGTTATCCCCGTGTCGGTACCGGCCCCGCCTTGGCAGGCGGCTTTTTCGTATCTTCGTGAAAGCACTGCCTTGCTTTTGTACTGGTTCCTGGGTTACTAGTGATCCCTCATATTCCACTAATGCCTCAGAGCGAACCCGGATTACAGAGAGGAACAACGATATCACCACAATGAGAAAAGACCGACGAGAAGCCCGGATCCGGGCAATGCAAATTCTTTACGCGCACGAAATTTCCGGTGAGCCAATCCAAAAAGTCACCGATTCCATCCTTGAAGATTTTCGAGATCATCCGGCGCTCTACAAGTTCACGGAAAAACTCGTGTATCTCGTTGCAACGAAACGCGGAGAATTTGACGGATATATCGAGCCGTTGCTGGCCAACTGGGAGATGGAACGCACAGCCCTTCTCGACAAGATCCTGATTCGGTTGGCCATGTGTGAAATACTCTACTTCGAGGATATCCCTCCCAAGGTTTCGATCAATGAAGCCCTGGAAATTGCAAAGCTCTACTCGACAGCCAACAGCAGCAAGTTTATTAACGGCATCCTGGATGCATTTCTCAATCGGATGAAAGCAGCAGGCAAGATCGTCAAATCCGGCAGGGGATTGATTGACCCTTCTTCGCACTGAGTTTTCGTTCCCTACTCCATGACCACTCGTGATAAATCCGATCCCCGCATAAAGCGACGAATCATTCATGGCTGGGCCATGTACGATTGGGCCAACAGCGCTTTTGCCACCTCCATTCTTGCTGCCCTTCTTGGACCATACCTGGATAAAGTCGTCGTTCCAACGGGAGGGGTCACCATCTCTCTGCTGGGCCGTACTTTTGAACACGTAAGCGCAACATCGCTGTGGGGTTTTGCTATCGGTCTCACGGCCATCCTCCTTCTCCTTACGACGCCCATTCTGGGAGCCATCGCCGACACCTCCGGCCGGAAGAAAACGATGATGCGGTTTTTCTGTTACGTGGGATCAATCGCCACGTCACTCTTGTATTTTTCCGGTCCCGGCGATGTAACGTTTACACTCGTTCTCTTCATGGTCGCGAATTACTCTTTCGTGGCAGGTAATGTTTTCTACGACGCTTTTCTTCCCCTCATCGCGGCTCCGGATGAACAAGACGATGTATCCGGAAAAGGATATGCTTACGGATATCTCGGCGGAGGTCTGCTCTTCTTACTCCACTTGCTTCTCATCCAGTTTCACAATTTCTTCGGGATTCATGACGTCGCGTTTGCCACACGGTTGGCTTTTGCATCGGTTGGATTCTGGTGGGGCGGATTTGCCCTCATTACTTTCAAACGGTTGGATGAAAAGCCCAATCCCACATCACTGTCTTCCTTGAAAACCGTGTTAACAGGATTCCGCCGCATCTACCACACCGCGCGCCAAGTGTACTCGCTTCGGCACTTGTTGTGGTTCCTGCT
>JAJRXL010000502.1 GCA_024276335.1 Bacteroidota bacterium | reverse complement strand
TGGCCTTCCGTGCGGAGAACGCAGTCGTCGGGAAACTGTGCGGCTATTTCGTCGGAGACTTCGTAGTGGTCCGCTCCGGCAGCGGGGCCGATCCAGGCAAACAGCCCGTCCATGGGTATGCCTTCGCTGTTGAGTTTTTCGAGAAGTGCGGGCAGTAGGCCGTTCGTGCAGCCGCGCCAGCCCGCGTGCGCGGCCGCCACGAGGTGATTGTGCGGCGAGGCGAGAAGTATCGGCACGCAGTCGGCTGTCTTGATGCCCAGAGCCAGTCCCGGCGTGACGGTGAACAGGGCGTCCGAAGCGGGAACGAAGCCGCTTTTACTCACCTCGGTGACGGTTGCGGAGTGTACCTGTTCCTGGACGGCAAGGCGATCCGGTGCGAACCCGAGGCGGCGCAGAAGCACCTCGCGATTGTGCGTGGAGAATTCGGCGTCGTCGCCCATGTCGAAATTGTCGGAAGAGCTTGAAGGTGGTCCCTGGCGCGTGCTCATACCCGCGCTGATACCGGTAAACTGTGAGAGCAATTTGCTGCGAACGATGGGAAATACGTCAGACAATGTCGAGCGCCTCGCCCAGATCCTTGATGATGTCGTCCACTTGTTCCAGGCCGATGGACAGGCGGATTCCGCCCGGGTCGAGGCCGCTTGCAAGCTGTTCCTCGGGAGGAATGGCCGAATGGGTCATGGAGCCGGGGTGCTCGATCAACGTGCGCGTATGTCCGAGACTCACGGCCAACGTGATGGTATATGCTTCTTCCGCGATGTAATTGATTAGTTTTTCTCCGAGGTCCTTTCGCTCCTGGGGTTCATCGGCCTTCAGCGTAAAATATAGCAGGGAACCGGGAGCAAAATTTCCGTGGTAATCGCGCATCTGTTTTGCTGCGAGCTCACGGTGCGCAAAGCAGGCCGCGCCGGGGTAATTCACGCTCTCGATCTTTGGATGATTACACAGGAATTCCGCGACCTTGGTGGCAGAAGCCTGCTGTTGGCGCATGCGCACGGGCAAGGACGGGAGGCCGTACACGAGAATGGGCCACGCGCTTTTCGTGGACAGCACGGCGCCGAAATCCTTCCTGTACAACAGCAGCATGTCGCGCGCGGATTCCGGGCCGATAACCGCACCGCCCATGTCCGTTCCGAATCCACCGATGCCCTTGGTTAACGAGTGCACGACGAAGTCGGCGCCGAACTCGAGTGGTCGCTGGCAGAACGGCGTGGCAAATGTGTTGTCTACAACGGTTAAAATGCGATTTTCCGGAGAGCGCGACTTATTGTACTCGGCCACTACATCGCACACGTGCTTGATGTCGATGATCTCCATTGTCGGGTTCACCGGCGTCTCGAAGTACACGACGCGGGTGGCTTCCGTGATGTTCTGCTCGAGTTCGCCGGTGTTGAGGAGATTGATGAAACCGACGCCGATGTTGTACCGCGGGTACCAGTTGGAAAGGAGGGAGAACGTGCAACCGTATAAGGTCCTGTGTGCCAGTATCTGGTCTCCCGACTTGGTCAGGATGCCGAGGATGGCGGAGATGGCACCCATACCGGTGGCATAGGTTACCGCCGCTTCGCCCTTCTCCGCAAAAGCGAGGTTCTCTTCCAGGATATCCTTGTTCGGTTCACCCAGGCGGTCGTAAATGTAGATGGGCGCTCGTGCTTTCGTCTCTTCCGTGGTGTGGGCAAACTCGATAAAGCCCTGGGCGCCGCGCTGGGCGGAATCCAGCCGGTACGTGGTGGAAGATGAAATGGGGGGGACCACGTGATGGTTGTAATCCCACTTCATCGTGTGCGCCTTACCGTAGATCAGGTGCGTCTCGGCCGAGTAATCGTTGTTGTTTTTCTTTTTCTTGCTCATGGTTCCACCTGTTCGATTGTATGAACGTGGAGATTGGTGTTGGCCCGGAAGGCTGCCGTCGTGCGGCGCTAGTGTTGGAAGGCTCAAGGCGCCGGGCATCCCCTACGACCTGCCGGTCGATCAGGATGGACGCGATGTTTCACGTTTTCACGGTACGTGTATTTCGGGCCGTCGGAATGACGGTCATGCCTGCCGGTAACCCCTGAAAACATACCACCGGGGCCAGGAAAAAACAAGGTGAATGCAGGAACGAGGAGATGTTGAACCGGTCCGACGATGATGGACAGGTGAAGACGAAAAGAGGCGATCACGGCATTCGTGGCGCAGTGACGGTTGCGGTCAGCGGGGTTTTTACCGGGATTCATTATCTTGATCCCGAGAATTGTTGCACTGAAGGATACCTCCTCATGAAAGCTTTGCAATCACCGTTCGCGCTATGGATGTATGCTCTCGTCATCACCCTCGCCGCCGCTTACTACCAGCGAGTCACCGGTCCTACCTATCCCGTGAAAGGAGAAGTCATTGTCGGAGGCGAGACGATCGCCTTTAAGTTGACACGCAGTCACGGGGGTGACGGCGATCAACCGGTTACGATTACGGTCGGAGAAAATATTACGGGCGGCACCCTGGTCTGGAGGCGTTACCTGTCCGGCGACGACTGGCAGCGACAGCCCATGCAAAAAGACGGATCGACATTGACCGGTATGATTCCGCACCAGCCCCCGGCGGGGAAGGTGGAGTACCGCATTGAACTGACATCGGTTTCGGGCGCAACGGTCGTGTTTCCCGATGAACCCGTCATTACCCGGTTCAAGGACGACGTGCCGTTGGGATTCTTGTTGCCCCACATTCTTGCGATGTTCGCGGCCATGTTTCTGTCCACCCGGACGGCGCTGGAAGCCTTGCGCAAGGACGGTAAGCCGCGGACGTACGCGTTTTGGACCTTGGGCCTCATGTTCGTGGGAGGTATCATCCTGGGACCGATCGTGCAGAAGTACGCGTTCGGCGCGTTTTGGACAGGGATTCCCTTCGGCACGGACCTGACGGACAACAAGACGCTGATCGCCTTCGTGGCCTGGATCGTCGCTGTGGTGGCAGTACGGGACGGCGTGAATCGCAAGTGGTGGGTGGTGGGTGCCGCGGTAGTGACCATCATCATCTTTTCCATTCCCCACAGCATGGCGGGATCGGAACTGGATTACAAGACCGGGAAGATGAAGAACGAAGGGCTTTCCGGTGTCGTGATGTCAACCGTCAAAGATGACGGTAAAGACAACTTTGCCTGTCGGTTCCGCCCTTTTCCATAAGGACCGCTTCGCTCTTCGACTCCGCTCAGGGCTACCCGCTTTCCTGCCACAAAGCGGCCCCTCCGGGGAAAGTACCGCTTTGCGATGCGGCGAGTCCGCTCAGAGTTGCGCTGTTTAGGACTTTGATGGTATGAATAATCGAAAAGCCGGGTCTACCGGCTTTTTCGATATTGCGACAATTCCAACTCGAACCGATTACTTCTTGCACCACCGATCCAGCCACTCGAAGAACACGCGGTGCCACAGGAGGCCGTTCTGCACGCCGAGAATCCAGTGACCCTCGTCGGGATAGTACAGGAACCGCGAGGGGATGCCTTTCACCTGCGCCGCGGTGAAAGCTTCCATGCTCTGCGTCACCGGCACACGGAAGTCCTTCTGGCCGCTGATAATGAGGATGGGCGTGTCCCAGTTCTGCACGTAGTTGTGCGGCGAATTGCGCTCGAAGCCTTCCCTGATTTTCTTGCTCTCCCAGTACGGCCCGCCGGCAATATCCCAGTTCGGGAACCACAACTCTTCCGTGGAGCCCCACATGCTTATCAGGTCGAAAACCCCGCAATGGCTGACGAAGGCGCAGAACCGCCCATCGTGGTGACCAGCCAGCCAGAACACGGCATAGCCTCCGGCGCTTGCCCCGATGGCCGCCACGCGCTTCGCGTCTACGTATGGCTCCTTCATCATGTCATCGGTGGCCGCGAGGATGTCGTCCATGGCTTTTCCGCCCCAGTCCTTGCTGATGGCGTCGTTCCAGTCCTGGCCGAAGCCCGGCAGTCCCCGGCGGTTGGGACACAGGACGATGTAACCGTTCGCCGCCATGAGCTGGAAGTTCCACCGGTAGCTGAACCACTGGCTGATGGTGGCCTGGGGCCCTCCCTGGCAGTACGTGAGCATGGGGTACTTCTTCGAGGGATCGAATCCCGGCGGGTAGATCACCCAGCACTGGACTTTCGCGCCGTCGGTACTGGTGATCCATCGCTCCCGGACTTCGCCAAGCTCCAAGCCGTCGTAAATGTCCTTGTTCTCAAACGTAACCTGCGTAGGCTCGCCGGACGAGGTGGATACGGTAAAGACTTCCGTGGGATAGGACATGCTACGTCGACCCACGACGAGCGTTTTGCCGTCGGGCGTGATATCGAGACCAACGTCGTAGTTGTAGGGACCCTTCGTGAGCTTTGTCCACTTACCGTCGGGGACCGAGATGCGGTACAGTTGTTCCGTGCCCTTGTCGCCGGCTTGGAAGTAGATCGACTTCGAATCGGGCGCCCACACGGTATTGCCCACCCACTGGTCGAGGGTTTTCGAGAGCTCGATGATCTCGCCCGTCTGCCGGTTGTACAGCATGAGCCGGTTGCGATCGGCTTCGAAACCCGGTCGCCTCATGCTGTGGAAGGCGATCCATTTTCCGTCCGGTGAATAGAGGGGATCCTTGTCGAAGCCGTCCATGCCCTCGGTAATATTGCGGGTTTTCCCCGTGGCGATGTCGACCAGGTAGATGTCCGAGTCGGTGCTCCACTCGTAGTCCGG
>JAJRXL010000501.1 GCA_024276335.1 Bacteroidota bacterium | reverse complement strand
TCCCGGTGCTCGGGATCGATGGTCACGCGAATAACATTCTCTCCTCTTCGACCGTTGTAGTCAAGATGAAACCGAATGGTATCCGCCACACTGATCGGCGTAAGCCTGAACCTTTTCGTCTCGACCACCGCGCCCTTGTACAGGTGCTCCACGAGGACATCAACGGAATCAACGACGCAACTTCCCACATTTCGCACGACGACCGTATGTTCCGGATTCTCGTCTTCGGCAAACAGCTCTGGGTCCGTGCTGATATCCAGGGAGCGTACAAGAAGCTCGGGCGTTTTCGGAAACGGGATTCTCGTGGCGGGATCGCCGAGCAGGATGTATTGACGAATGATATTATTGACATCGAAGTCATGGCTTCCGAACAGCGACTGCAAATAAGCCTTGGCTGCGCGTGTAATCTCCCCGTAGGTTCGCAGCGTGTCATTCAGCATGGCCATGAACATCCCCCGGTTCAGCAAGTCATCGACGCGGACGATACCAATGCCGGACGTACCGTACGTAGCGACGGCGCCGTTCCGGCGCGCCACCATCATGAGTTCGTTCAGGCCCATTTCGAACGGCTCCGAGAAATGCGCGGTGTTACACGAAAGCGTAACAAAAAAGAACGGCTTGTCGGGGTTGTTGAAAATATCCGGTCGCTCGATACCCACGTCGATAATGCGTGAGCCGCCGTGACCGGCGAAGTTGATCCAGAGCAACCCGTTGTTCACTTCCGTGATGATCGAATCCAGTTCTTCGGTACTTACGATGTCCGTCGAGGTCTTGTAAATACGCCTCGGTTCCATGCAGTACGGATCAATAAGGTTTCGTATAAGGGCCTCTGAAATCGAACGAAAAAGCGAGTGTTCGTACTTGTTCTTTCCACCGTTCAGGAACATCACCCGCTGGTGATACGGCATTGGTTCCTGGGCCTCGTATGCAATCACCTTGTCGATGACGTCATCAGCCATGCCGGGGTTTTCGGCGGGTATCCTACCGATACTCATCACTGGAACAAACGTGGCGGTATCGTTGAACGCCACGTAATAATTATCATCGGCGGGTCTCCCCCACGAGGGGACGTAGTCCACGCGGTTGCTTGTTTGCATGTTGTACTTCGGATCCCAGGAAGCATCTCCTATGAGAACGACAAAGGTTGGCTCCGGTTTCTGCCAATTGTGATACGCGTATTCAAGAAAACGACGAATGGCCGCCGGATGCTTAATGCCGCCGTTGAACTCGTCGTACAAGTCCTCCACGTCAACAACCACGCTCCGGAAGCCGTCATACGAGGCACGGTAATCCGCCAGGCGCTCCGCCTGGGTCTTGTACGCGGCGTGCGTGATCACGATATAGTCTGCGCCGTGAGCCTGGGATTTCCACGATGACGGGACGTCCACGCGCAAACGCACGGGCCGACGCATGGCGGATTCGGAAGCGGCGAAATATGTTTGCCGTGGCTCGGCCTCAAAACCGGCCTCGTACGGTCCCGCCCCGGATATGGAAAAACCGGTAAGCACGCTCCCGTCATCCAGGTTGAATATCACCACGCCGCTATCCGGAAAGCCGCCCGCGCGAACAGAAAACGCTGTTGTATTCAGCGTGTCACGGAATTCCGCGACGCCGCCCAGCGCATCGGCACGGGCGGTTATCACCAGGTCAAACCAGTCGAGGATCGAACGTTCTATCGTGCAGGTCGGATCTTCTGGCGGGCATATTACTCGTGGTTCAGCATACCAACGAACAATGTTCTCACCAGGTTTAAATAACGAGGCCGGTAGATTGATAACCCGCTCGGTCTTTTCGTAGGAATCCAACAAGAACGTTGCTGCCGAATCGCCATTGATAAAAAGCTTGAGCTGGCTGGGGTCTCTCGAAGAGCCCTGGAGGTTGACACGCAATTGAACGGCGCTTGATGGATCGATCCCTGGCAAGGTGATCCTGGTTACCAGGCTGTCACCTTTGAGCATACGTTTCCAAACCCAGGTTTCAAACGGAAGGTAATCGGAATTCCGCTCGTCGGTATCGTCGTGGTCGCCGAGATGGTACTCGTGATCCTCTTCGAAATGGAACGTACGCGTGACAAAGTCCGAGCGCGGACTGCGAGGGGTAGCATCCTTTTCCTGGAACCGTTTTCCCGGGGAACCGCCCCACGTGAGCCAGTACACGTTCTCATCCGACCAGAAGTCGAAGTACCGGCCATCCGGATCGTGGTTCATGTCCCCGAAAAACAGCAGCGCATCATCGGGATCGAAGCTGCCGTCACTTGCCCCGCGAACGAGCATGGGCTGTTCGACACCGCGATTAAAAAGCTGCAATGTCTTCGGATCGATACTGTTCGTGGAGATGCCTGCTGCTTCCAGGTCCGCTCCGGAAACCCGGTAAATGCCTTTGCGGCTTACGTATATCTTGACATACGTCTGGCCGACGCGATACCAGCTCGATGCTTTTTCAAGCGACGGATTAGTGGCTTCACGAACGGCAAATTCCGGATTGACGATGTTCAGATATGAAGGAACGTGACCTGTTCCTCTCCATTCCCCTCTCGCTCCTGACAGCCGCACTTCCACTTTCACGTTGCTTGCAAAACGAAGATTGCCCGCACGTAATTCGGCGGGAAACAGTTCCACGTCCATCAACCGAAACCCGTCCACTACGTACGGCCCCGAAATCCCGACTCTCGGCGCCACACCGGCCTTCGCGGAAATGAGCGGAAGTGGAAGTGACGCCATGTTCTCGTACTTGATGGAAAGCACACGATAGGAAAGCGACATGCCCCGCGGCACGGCAAAGACCCATTTCCTGAAAGGCAACGACACTCCTCCCACCGGCGCATCGTTTACGAAGCCCGGCATTTCCACCTTATAGTACGGTTCGATTTCCGACGGTGATACAATTCGCGGATGCGGGATTTCAACCGTCAACAGCCATGATGAAGCTCCCGCTTTATCCAGCGATACCTTCTGCGACTCGGCGGTGAGAGCAAGTAGTGAGAGGAAAAGAAGTATAAGTACAACTCTATGAGATAACATTATGAGATAACATTTTCGAGAACTTGCGAGTATCGTTGGGCGAGAATATCGAGATTGTAATGCTTCACAACGTACGACGCTCCTTTCTCCCCAAGTTGATGTTGTAAGGAATGGTCGGTCTTCAATTTCAATACCGCCTCCGCCAAGTCGCGGGGATTGTCCGGTTCCACGTACATTCCTCCCCCCGATTCCTCGATTATGGTACGGGCCATCCCATCCACGCCAAGCAGTACGGGTACGCCACACCCCATGGCTTCAAATAATTTAGACGGGATGACGGTACGGAAAATTGGCTTGTCTTTCAACAGAACCAGAGCGGCATCGACTTCACGCAGTATGCTCCCTATCTCCTGTCGCGGTCTGCTGTCGTACACGGACACGTTGGGCAACGCGGAAAAACGTGATTTCAGTTTTTCCTTTTCCGCCCCTTCGCCCATAAGGATGAAATGCAACTCGCTCGTATCACGCAGTATTGATGCAGTGTCGAAGACGATTTCCAGCCCGTGGCATAATCCCATCGTGCCGATATAGGCAACGATGAATTTGTCCTGTAATCTCCCGTTGAAAAAGCTTCTCGTTTTCTTTCGGGCGGGAAAAAAGAGTGAGCGATCCACGCCGTTCGGGATCACGTGCAACCGGCGTTCCTCAACGCCGTTCTTAATCAGATGATCGGAAAACGCGGGGCTGACACTGACAACCGCGTCCGGCGTCCGGTACATAAAGTGTTCGACGCTTCTCAGGAGACGCATTGCCACATCGCCAACGTCGATTTCAATTTCTGCGATCGTATCGGGCCAGAGATCGCGAACTTCGACGACCAATGGGACACCGCGCAACCACTTCACCGCGATGCCCGCCAGACCGACCAGGATCTGCGGACTCGAGGCAATAACGACGTCGGGTCTCTCGACAAATTGACCGGAGAACGCTGCCGACAAGGCATACGAAATATAGTTGAAAGACCGGCGAAGCACACCGGCGTTGGGCGTCGTGTACACCCATACACGTAGAACGTCGATCCCGTCCAGGTCCTCCCGGTAAACCAATTGCCTCCGATAGCCGGGGTACACCTTTCCGGTCGGGTGGTTGGGAATGCCGCTGATAACCGTGACTTTATGACCTGCCTGTACCCATCGGTGGCTGAAGGCGTAGCTTCGCGCGGCGGGCGCTCCCATCTCGGGAGGGAAATATTGGCAGATATATAGAATATTCAAGGTTTTGCAATCGAGTCGAGGACTATATCCAATTGGTCGTCCGTGGCGGAAATGTGCAAGAATTTTCCATCCGGGTCAAGGTCAATCCCCGGCGCTTCCCCCTCGAACAGGAAAAGCACGAAGCGCCTGACGGGGAGGGACACCCGCTCTTTGCATACCAGTGTCTTTCGATCGACCTTTTTACCAAATTCAGGGAAGTACGGCGTCACTTCGACAATCGGCCGGGAACTCGTTCCCGGGCAATACATCCGATGGTGCATGTCCTCCATTCGTACGATGAATCCGCCATCGTCCTCGATCAATTCGACACCGGGATGGAAATGAAAACGGCTCGTGATCTCGTGATCTCCGTTCCCGTGGATCCAATCGACGACGATCACAAAGCGTCTTGGAAGTATAACGAGGCTCCGTGCGTGGAGAAGATTTTTTTCCAGGCGATTATATCCATCGTGAACAGCCTGAAACACTTCGGCATTGCCGATCCTTCGGGACGACCTGCTCACGATCCGCGCTCTTCTGCCGACCCTGAAACTCTTCCACACCTCGGACTGGTTCTCGCCGTCGACTTCAACAGTGCTGTGAGCCGCGGTTGAACGTGAGTAGCTTCGCTCAGGGCATTCCATGTAATGATAGACACCGGTATCGCTGATCCAGCGCTTTCCTTTCCAGCTCATTTCAAAAGACAGTGCGTCTGCGTGAAGATGTCCCGGCTGGTAATCCGGCGCTCCCTGCCCGGCATCGTAAACCAGGAACAGGTCGGATGAGCGATGAACCATGTATCCCGGTTCGCCTTCATTCGTTATGGTTGGCAGAACCTTTTTCAGCATCCCCCTGCCCCGCCCAAGGACACATCCGGTGTCGATGAAAAACGGTTTCGTCGAATCATTGAAGAAAGGGATTTCATTATCAGGATGGAGAATGCGTTCCAGGAAAGTGGTCATTTTTGCCGCCGTATGCTCCACCTCCGGATCAAGTGAAACGCGTAACGATGTTGCGGTTTCGAGGATATCGAGAATGTCATTAAGAAATGCCACGTGGTACATCGGGCTCATTTCAATGTGGCACCCGTCTTCGAGCACCTGGGCACGAACTTCCCTCGACAAGAGCGTCTCCGCCGTAGCCAGCCACGCCCGGCTTTCTTTCCCGTGTAGGAACAAGCCGAGGAGTACGAGCGCCTTGATGTTCTGAAAGAGGTGATTAGCCAGCGTCCCGCGTTCCAGATTGGCGCGAAGCTCGCGTCCATGGAGAACAAGTTCCCCAAGCATGGTCCTCATTCGCCGATCAATGGGTGTTACACCGGCTTTTCTCAGCAGGACGTACACGTGAATCCATGCGTCGATCCTCTTAGAAATCACGTAGGGGTGCCACGCCGCTTTCCTGCTGCCCTTCTCATCCAGCGGGAATGCTTCCCTCCACCATGCTATGAATTCCAGCACTTGCTCCGGGTCTTGTCGACGTACGTTTTTCAGTAGTGGCACCAGGTAATCATGATAGTGGAAATGGTATTGCCAGAGCAAGGGAGCCCGGGAGAGTTCCATGCGCGCAGCGATGCGATCACGCGGCACTATGCGCTGATCATTCAGAAAACTGAAAGCGGATTGCTCCAATTCGATAGTTTCGTACCCAAGGCATGATGCCAGGTCGGGAAAATCCTCCCGTGCTTCTGCTTTTGGAAGGTCCTCGAAGCGCACCGGGCGTCCGCGTGTTGGAAGAATGATATTCCACGCCAGCCCCTTGAATGCCCGCACAAGGCGCCACCAAATCTGGGATGGCTTGAGATACCACAGCGACCAGAAATACGCGTTCACTTGTTTGAAAAACACGGACATCACCCGACGATTGAATGAGGGAAAATAATTACTTCAATGGAAGCACGGATCATCTTGCATATCTTGCTTCACGGTTCCGGTGGAGCGCAAAAAACCAGCTCTTCGGCTCGAGGCTCCGCGGGCGACTGGTCCACGAATACCCGGTGCCAGGTTTCCAGGACAAGGAGCGCCCAGATTTTCAACGCGTTATCCTGTACTCCCTTCTCGTTCTCGTGCACCAGATTTTCCACCATGCGCAGATCGAAGAGTCCACGATCCCGGAATGACCGCGAAGAAAAGACATCATGGAGATATTCCCTGAGGTTATTCCGAACCCAGAAACGCACGGGCGGATTGAAGCCGGTTTTCTTGCGGCGAATAATCTCGTGGGGTATTCGTCCATCGAACGCTTCCCGCAGGATTGATTTCCGTGTGAGCCCGCGTATTTTCTGCCGGTCAGGAATCACGGCAACGCGCTCCACGAGCTCCCGGTCCAGGTATGGCACGCGCATCTCCACGGAATTCGCCATGCTGGTCTTGTCGCTGTTCTCGAGGTTCAGGCACGGTAAAAACAGCTTTTGATCAAGATACAGCAATCGCTGGAGCAATGATGATTCTTTCCCTTTCTCGAATAGCGATCGATGGATGGCGTAACTGTCATCCGGCTGTATTCGTCGAATCTCGGGAAGCAGCAAGCGATCGATTTCATCTTGACTGAAAAAACCGAAGAAACCCATGAAGCGTTGAAACGCGTCCTTATCGACATGGGCGGCAAGCAGCTTCAAGCGCCGGGCCTTCCCTCCCAAGGCACGATCGTCGAGTGAACGCGGAACGAGCCTCATCACTTGCCGAAACGTGCGCCTCAGCCAATCGGGAAAGGATTCGAAAGCATGAACCGCCACGTGCCGCGGATAGCCGGCGAAAATCTCGTCCGCGCCCATTCCGCTGAGTAGTACCTTCGTTTTCAATGCCGCTTCACGGGTCAGGCAGTAGTTAACGATAACCGTAGGATCGGCAAGCGGCTCGTCGAGATGAAAGACAACCTCGGGTAAATCGGTCACCACGTCAGGATTTATGTGTAACTCCGTTATCGGAGCTTGTAACCGCTCAGCGGCTATCCTGGCATAGGAACTATCTTCATCGAAGACATCCTCCCTTCGCTGTTCCTTGTCGTAAGCCGCCGTGAAAACGTGAACCGGTGGATCGGCATCACGGACGCATTCAAGAAGACCGGTGCTGTCCAGCCCCCCGCTGAGCAACAAGCCGACAGGGACGTCGGCCACGAGCTGTGAACGCGCCGCCCGTCGAACAAGATCATACAGCTCATCCGCGTCAATTGGCTGGAGCTCCGCTGCAGAGAGCATCGGGGTGTCCCAGTATTGCTCGACGCGTATTTGCCCGTTCTTCCATTCGAGCACATGCCCCGGCGGCAGCTTTTCGACACCGGCAAAAAACGAGGCCGGGTGCGGTGTCCATGAAAACGAAAGGTAGGAGGCGAGATTTTCGTACGCCGGCGTCGAGAGTGAAACTTCAGCCTGAATTAACGCCTTGGCTTCGGAAGCGAAAAGAAAGCCGTCTTTTCTGCGTGCGTACATGAAGGGCTTGACTCCCAACGGATCACGCCCCGCAAACAAGGAGCGTTCTTTCCGGTCCCCAACAGCAAAGGAAAACTGGCCTTCCAGGCGATGCACAATATCCCGTCCCCAGTACGAAAAGCCATTGAGCAAGACCTCGGTATCGCTTTCGGTTTGGAAAGCATATCCCTTTGATATCAACTGATTGCGCAGGCTTTTGTAATTAAAAATCTCGCCGTTATACACGAGAACGAACCTGCCGATGGCATCCCACATGGGCTGGCGTGCTTCGGGGCGCAAATCGATGATGCTGAGCCGGCGATGCCCGAGAGCAATGTCTTCATCTCGATCGAACCAATACCCTCCGCCATCCGGCCCGCGGTGAATCATGGCGTTCGTCATGCGCCGAATGACGTTCGGATCTGCCTTGCCCACCATTCCAGCGATTCCACACATGTCAGGTCAATAAGCCACTTTTTCGATAACGGAAAAAAACGACGCTGCGGCAGCTTCCACGGTTGCGTTCTTGACACATTCCTTCCGATAAGCGACGAGATCGGGGTCGTGTTCACCGAGCGCACGCTGCAAAGCTTCCCGCCATTCCTCCACACCGGAAGCGATATATGCGGCGCCGGGATACACCTCTTCGACCTCGGTGATGGGAACGGAAACAATGGGCTTGCCGACGGCGAGATATTCGCGGTACTTGATGGGACAGGAGTTGAGAATCCACGCGGATTCCTGCCACGGCATAATGAGCACGTCCGAATGTTCCCCCGCGGCCCGTAGCTCTTCGTAACTCGTGGAGGGGAAGAAATGCACATTCGACAACCGCTCCAGTTCCGGATAGGGGTGGGTCCGACGACCGATAAGAAGGAAATGCCACGAAGGGTCATCCTTCGCCAGTTTTGTGAGCAGCATATGATCGAACAGGCCTTCCATTTGCCCCCAATACGTAAAGCGTGGACGCGGGACATTCCGCAAGAATTCCGGCTCGGGGCGCGGGCGGTTGTCCAGGAAAGCGGCATCCACCCCGTGCGGTATGTGGACAACATTGTTTCGCTTGCGGTTGACCTGACGAAATACGCTTAACGACGCACAAACAACTCCGTCGGCAGATTTCACAAGCATTTCATCGTGTTCACGGATCCGGGAAAACGACATGTTTTCATAATACGAAGCGTAGTCATCCTTTTGGTAATAAATAATGCCACAATGTTTAATTTGCGGAATAACCGATGCTGCCGTGGGTATTGCCGAAACAATTACAGGTCTGGATAGACCTACCTTTTTCATCGCAAAGCGGATTTGTGATTTTAAGAGTATTACGTTTAAACGTTGTATATAACTGCTTGACCAAAAAGGAATTAGAAGCGGCGTTAAAATGAAAAGATTCGTATCAATATGCTGCAAGCAACGCGAAAGACTGGTTAGCTTTTTGAATCCACGTTTCCACGTTGATGCCTCTCGAAGCGAGGGCAATCCAACACCAATCGAATTGATGAAAAGCATTCTGTGACCTTTCCGTGCATATATCTCAACCCATCGTTTCTCACTCAGAGGATTATGTAACCACCAATCCATTCCTCCGAACCAGATGATTTCGCGCTTAGTCTTCATGGTTATTTTGCTTTCCAACAACAGAGCGGTAAGCTTCCATGAGGGACCGAAATTCCATTTCCCATGAAAACCTTTCCCGCGCTCTTCCTGCAAGAG
Organism: Bacteroidota bacterium; assembly: GCA_024276335.1. Classification (GTDB taxonomy): domain Bacteria; phylum Bacteroidota; class Ignavibacteria; order SZUA-365; family JAADGX01; genus JAADGX01. Next base: position 34 of record JAJRXL010000501.1, on the reverse strand, counting down.
CGTTTCTATTTTTCATTTCTTTTACTTTCAAGAT
>JAJRXL010000500.1 GCA_024276335.1 Bacteroidota bacterium | reverse complement strand
GCAGCATCGGCGCTGGCTCCCCGGATGCGATACGCCACGGCAAGAATCTGGTCGTCCATCAAGCTCTGGGTAAGCGAAATGATACCCGTGTACGGGTTGTACGTGTAATCCTGGTTCTTGACCAGAAGTTTGAACTTCCCGGTCTCCAGGAACCCGGATTTCGGTTGGATGATTTTGTTGGGATTGAAATAATCCTGCCAGCTTGACGGGTAAGGATCTGATGGAAAGCGTCCGTCGACGTTAATGAGCGCAATTCCATCGCGTTCTTCGGGGTCGTCGATCGCGCTGGCGCTGGCCGTGCGGGTCACCCATACCTCGATGTCCTTGATGTAGAGGTCCTCATGTACGATGGGGTAATGATTGGGCTGGTTGTAGTAATCTTCGTACACGCTTCGGTACACCGTGTCAACGAAAAAGTGAGTCGTCGAGTATTGGTAGGCATGCCGCTCGAACTTGTCTTCCTTGGCCCCGCCCGAGATGCTCAGGCTGCTGGACTGGGCTTTTTTCTCGCTCCATAAGGTCTGCAGCGTGAGGGGGCCGAATTGGAAATCCGCTTTCACGCCGAACAGGGAGCCGCTTCCGGCGACCAACGTGGCCGGAATGGAAAGGGTAACGTTCCCCAGTTCCACGTGCTGCACGATCTCGTCATCGTATCCCTTGTACTCGATTTTCATCGTGTTTTCGTAGTTGAACGTACGATCGGTGGCCCAGTCGGCGCTGATGAACAGCTTGTCGCCGATGGTACCCTGGACGTTGATTTGGACTTGCTGTTTGAAGATCGGCGAGTTCTGTGTGGGATTGCGATACACCGTTTGTTGATCCGAGGATTCGCTGCGGAAGCCGCCGGTGATGTTTACCGCACCCGAGATCCGCAAGCTGATACGACTCCGTTCTCCGAAAATACTCATGAGGGGATTTGGAGGAATCGGGATATCGATTTCCGAGAGCGATTTGATGATTTCGCCCAGGTCGTCTCCTCCCTTTTTTGGCTGGTACCGGTGCGCGTATTCCCTGGTGCGACGCTCACGTTCGTACTGGTAGCGAAGACGGAGGTATTCATCGAGTGGCAACACGATAGGAATACGAATGTCCTTGCCCTGATATACTTCGCGGATACGCACCATGTCGCGCACCGAATCCACTTCCACCACCCATTTCGGGCCGCGGGTCGGGGTGAGGAACAGGGGATGGGTCTGCCTGCCGAACAACGGGGCCACCGGTGAATCCTTGGGACGGTACGTGAGCCACTTTACACGCGCGGTGGAATCCGCGGGCGGTTCGACCACGGTGGTATCTTTGACCGGCTGCTTCAGGCTTTGGTCGAGAGGGTTACCTTCCAGCGGATTGGGCTTCTTTTTCTTCTTCTTGATCGAGTCGTCAGCGGCGATGCTCCACGAGATGTCGGCGTGGAATTCCTCGGGGAAAAGATATTGGAGAAAGTAGTCGTTGCGCGGTCCGGCGGTAGAATCGGGAGCGCCCCCTTTCAACGGGTCGGGTTGAGGTCGCAACCCGAAATCCAGGTCCTTCTCCTGGAGCGATTGCAGAAGGGCAATGGGCGACCATCCAAGAAGCTGGGCGAGAACGTGCGAATCGATGTAGTGGGCGGAAGTGTTACAATACGCGGGTTCAGCCAGGATGACGACGGCCAGCACGATAGCGCTCTGCATAAAGCGCCTGGAAAAAACAAACAGCAATTGCTGCCGGTTGCCTTGTTTGCATCGGTTCATTACCAGACAGGGAAAAGGTCCGCGAATCACTATGTTTTTACGTCTCGTGACCTAACTGCATATAGTAGTAATGAACCCGATAGAATCTCCGTGCTTGTAGTTGAACATGACAAGATCCTGACGTGCGCGTCGATACCGCGTATCGATTAACGCAAGTAGAAAGCTATTAAAAACTGATTTGGAGAGCAAGGTAAAAGTTCTGCGGTATTGAAATGATTACCATCCTCCGGGAAAGGCGGCGGCGTTGCCGATGGGCCGGTGAAGGAGTATATTCTCACCTGAGAGGTATCGAATTGCAAAGAACAACTTGTAACCCTGTCACGTGATTCTCTGGCGATATATCCTGCGGGCACACTTGGGGCCGTTCCTGTTTTCCAACGTTATTATCGTTTTCCTGTTTCTTCTCCAGTTCCTGATGAAGCGGGCGGGCGACCTGGTTGGAAAGGGTTTGGGCGGTCTCGTGATCACGGAGCTCATCGCGCTCAACCTCGCCTGGATACTGGTACTGTCCATACCCATGTCGGTGCTGGTGGCGACGCTCATGGCGTTCGGGTCGCTTTCACAGAACAACGAGATCACCATCATGCGCGGCGCGGGCATGAGCCTGTACCGTATGATGACCCCGGTCATGTTTGCCGCCATAGTCCTGACACTGTTCCTCGTCCGGTTCAACAACGATATTCTTCCCGAAGCGAACATCCGCCTTCGGACTCTCATGAGCGATATCATCCGTATCAAGCCCACCCTGTCCCTGAGAGCAGGCGTCTTCACCACGGAGTCGGAGCTCCCGAATTACCGCATCCTGGTGCGGAAGACGTTCGAGAAGTCCAACGATCTCGAAGGCATCACCATTTACGACTTGTCCCAGCCGGGAAAACATATCGTGCTGACCGCGGAGTACGGCGTGATTTCCTTCACCCCGGATTACACCTGCCTGATCATGGATCTGCGCAACGGCGAAATCCATGAGACACGCGATGACGACTTCACCGCCTACCGGCGCATCCGCTTCACGCGCCACCGGATTGTCATGCCCGCGGAAGGATTCGGGTTCGAACGCAGCGACGCAACCAAGGCCTACCGCGACGACCGGACCATGTCCGCCGCCATGATGAATGCCCTGGTGGACAGCATCCGGCAGGAGCAACAGCGCAAGAAGGATAGGTTGAAGAACCGGGTCATGAACGAGTTCGCCGGTGTATTCCACGGGGACCCGGTGTTCTTTTCCGCGCTTCCCGCGCAGGTACGCACGGATGGCGTTTATCCAGGCTATGAGCTTCGGCGCCGCCGGGACAGGGCGAAGCGTTCCCCGCGCCGCATCGCGCCCGCACCCGCTGCCCTGCCGGATTCGGTTCTCCGGTACCAGGCGCTGCTCCGGGCGGCGGAAGACGTGCGGGTGATGCAGTCCATGATCCGCTCCGACAGCGCGGCCATTGCCTTTGATCAACAGCAAATGGACAAGTACAACGTGGAGATATACAAGAAATACTCGATTCCTTTTGCATGCATCGTGTTCGTCCTGGTGGGGATTCCGCTGGGCATGATGGCGCGCCGGGGAGGTTTCGGTGTGGGGGCCAGTCTCAGTCTTGGTTTCTTCCTAATCTACTGGGCCTGTCTCATCGGTGGCGAGAAGCTTGCAGACCGCGACCTTGTCAGCCCCCTTATCGGCATGTGGATCGCCAACATCATCTTCGGCGTGTTCGGCGTGTTCCTGACCATCCGGTTTGCCCGCGAGACCCGGGTCATCGACTGGCACGCCTTGCGCCGCAAGCTGCCCAGGCGGTTCCGTCCCCGCGAAGAGGCGCCCATCAATCCCTACGAGGCGTAGATGAAAATCATCGACCGGTACGTTGTCATTCAATTTCTACAGGGCGCCCTGTTCAGCCTTATCGCCTTTATTTCCATTTTCATTCTTGTCGATATCATCGAGAAGATGAACAAGTTCATCGACAACGCCGTCCCCCTGCTCGGCGTTGCCGAGTACTACGTGTATTTCACGCCGCAGATCATCAGCCTTATGGTTCCGGTGGCCATGCTGTTGGCCGGGCTATTCACCGCCGGGCGCATGAGCGCGCACAACGAAATCACGGTGTTGAAGGCATCGGGGCTCAGCCTGTACCGCTACATGGCACCGCTCCTGTTCATCGGCCTGGCTGTTACCGCCCTCATGATCTACTTTGACGGCTGGGTTCTTCCTTCCATCAACGGGAAGCGGATCGCCATGGAACGCCGGTACTTCGGCAGGGGAGTACAGGGAATTGGAAAATTCAACCTCTTCTTTCAGGGGGGGGGCATGCGCATCGTGTCTATGAATTACTTTGACGCCTCGGCGGCCGAGGCCCGGAGGGTTTCCCTCCAACGTTTTGACACCGACGATCCGACGTTCCTGGTCGAGCGCTATGACGCGCGGCGAATGACGTGGGATTCACTACGAAATACGTGGGTGCTCAGGGAAGGGCTTCATCGTGTCTTTTCGCGTGATACGACCCTGCCTGTCACTGCTCGCGAAGTAGTAAATCGGTTCGATTCCATACGCGTCGGCGGGCTCTCAATCACACCGGAAATCATCATGCGGGAGCAGCAGAAACCGGAGGAAGTGGAGCTGGACACGTTCCGGGACTACATCGAGCGCCAGCGGGAAGCGGGCAGCGATATCTCGAGGCTTCTGGTGGAATACCACGGCAAGATCGCGTTCCCGTTCGCTTCGTTCATCGTCGTGCTGTTCGGGGTGCCATTTGCTTTTCAGAAACGCCGGGCGGGGTTGTCGGTGCAGTTCGGCGTCAGCATACTCATCTGCTTTCTTTACCTCGTGTTCCAGAAGGTGAGCCAGGTGTTCGGTTACAACGGTGATCTCAACCCGCTGGTGGCGGCGTGGCTGGCGAACGGGCTCTTTCTCATCGCTGGGATCATTGTTTTGTTCAGGGTGAGAAAGTAGGAGGGGGGATTTGAAAATGGGAATTTGCACCTCATGATGGCAGGTAAACGAAGACAAGGTGACAAGGAGACTGGGAGACAAGGGGAATAGCTCGTAGTATGTAGCTCGTAGTATTATATCAACCATAAACGTCATTTCAGATATGATCCGTCTATAAAACCCCGTAGGTGGCGCCTCTCGGCGCCGAATCTCTCCCGTCGATCGAATACGGTCGGTGAAATTCGTGGATTCCGGATCAAGTCCGGAATGACATTGATCGAAGCATTATCCGGATTCCAATACAATCCAATATCAATTCATGAAAACCGTTGAAGGTGTTTTGAAATTCACTTTGGTGAACATTTTCCCACGGATGAATCCGTGGGCTGATTTTGCACTGCATCACGAGACCGTGTCCGCCGATCCGAAGACCAATTTAGCATTTGGAATCGCTCTACTGTGGTCTGTAGTCCGTCAAGAGAACCCCGTAGGAGGCGCCTCCCGGCGCCGAATCTCTCCCGTCGATCAAATACGGTTCGTTGAAATTCCCGGATTCCGGATCAAGTCCGGAATGACATTGATCGAAACATTATCTTGATTCCAATACAATCCAATATCAATTCATGAAAACCGTTGAAACGGTTTTGAAATTCACTCTGGTGAACATTTTCCCACGGATGAGTCCGTGGGCTGATTCCCGATGCAACACAAAACCATATTCACCAATCCGCTAATTCGTCAATTCGCAAATTCATTCAGCGTCCCAGCATCGCTCTCCCGTGGTCCGATGCGCCG
>JAJRXL010000499.1 GCA_024276335.1 Bacteroidota bacterium | reverse complement strand
GCCGTGTCCGACAACACGCAGTAGCCGTGAGCGAAGCCCGGTGGAATCCAGAACTGGCGGTGGTTTTGCTCCGAGAGCTCGCACCCGTACCACTGCCCGAAGGTCGGCGATCCCCGGCGGATATCCACGGCGACGTCAAATATACTGCCGCGTGGCACGAACACCAGCTTTCCCTGGCCGTGCGGGTGTTGATAGTGCAGGCCGCGCAGGACGCCCGCGGTCGAACGCGCAAAATTGTCCTGGACGAATTCGACGTCGATGCCCGCTTCGCGAAAGAGCTCGCGGCGGTACAATTCCATGAAAACACCGCGCCCATCTTCGTACACCACGGGCTCTATCAGGATCAAACCCGGAATTTCGACGGGTAGAAACTTCACGTGCCGGATCCCTCCTCGAGGATATCCCGGAGGTAACGTCCGTAATTATTCTGTGAGAGGTCACTCGCTATGCGTCCGAGTTGCTCCTCGTCGATATAACCCATGCGGTACGCCACTTCTTCCGGGCACCCGATCTTCAATCCTTGGCGTTGTTCCAGCGCTTCGACGTACGCGCCAGCCTGGAGCAACGACTGGTGCGTGCCGGTGTCCAACCACGCCACACCACGTGGAAGAACCTCCACACGCAGTTCTCCCCTGTCGAGGTACAGGCGATTCAAGTCCGTGATTTCCAGTTCGCCGCGTCCCGAAGGCGCCAGGGAGCCGGCAAAATCGCATACGCGTTCATCGTAGAAATACATGCCCGGCACCGCGTAGTAGGAACGGGGTTTGTCCGGCTTCTCTTCGATCGAAACCGCCCTTCCGTCTCCATCGAACTCGATGACGCCGTACCGCTCGGGGTTGCGCACGCGGTAGGCAAAGATGAGAGCGCCTTGTTCCAGACCCGCCGATCTTTTTAACAAGGAACCCAGGTTGGCTCCATAGAAAAGGTTGTCTCCGAGAATCAGGCACGCCTTGTCGCCCGCGATGAAATCCTTCCCGATGATAAAGGCTTGCGCGAGTCCTTCCGGACGGGGCTGCTCCGCGTAGGAAAATCGCATCCCGTAGTTGCCGCCGTCGCCGAGCAGTCGCCGGAAGAGCGGCAGGTCCTCGGGAGTCGAGATCACGAGAACGTCCTGGATCCCCGCCAGCATAAGCGTTGTGAGCGGGTAGTAGATCATGGGTTTGTCGTACACGGGCAACAGCTGCTTGCTGACCACCCTGGTCAGGGGATACAGCCGCGTACCCGCCCCGCCCGCGAGGATGATGCCTTTCATGGAACGCAAAGGGTGAAGTAAAACGAGACCGGGGCGAGGTTTTCAAGTGACATGACACCAAGCACCGACCTGGATGGATGAATGCGAAATTTGAAATTTTTCATTGCGTAGTATTTAAAGTCATTCCAATACTTGGAGGGTTATTCCGCCTATCAATACACATCCGTAGCCCTGAGCTGAGTCGAAGGGCGGTCCCCATGGGAAAGGGCGATAAACATAAGATATTATCATTTACGAGTGGAATTTATAATGACTTTGATTCATGCATTACGATAACTCATGAAGGAGCTCAAAATTCCTGTTGATTAATGCTTCCTTC
>JAJRXL010000498.1 GCA_024276335.1 Bacteroidota bacterium | reverse complement strand
GCCAGCGCCTCGTCACCGGTTACGGCGAATCGCTCGCGCGAGCGCCTCCGGGAACGAAGCCGGTCCCGCGCGAGGTTTGTCGTAATCGTGTACATCCAGGTTGTGAATTTCCTTTCCACGTCGAATGCATACATGTTTTTCCAGATCCTGATAAACGTTTCCTGAACGATGTCTTCCGCCTCGGCCTCGTCGCCGAGCAGCCGCAGGGCCAGGGCGAAGGCGTAGCCCTGGTGCCTTTCCACCAGCTCCCGGAAGGCGCCCTTGTCCCCCTCCCTCGCCCGCTCGATGCAATCCTCCGCCGTTTCCGGTCGGCCGTCCTTTCTGGTCGTCATACGTTCATGATACGTTTTCAACGCGCGCGGGTTAAATGCCGTGGGAAAAAAGTTGATCGGTCACCGTGTATTCACTATTTTTTTGCATTATTCCGGGCCATCTGAAATGGAGATAAATACATAGGTATTTACACGGTCGGATGCAAGAGCGCATCCGGCGCCGGTTCAAAATCATCATCGCATTGGCAGCACCAGATTCCATACTCCGACTCGTCGACACCTTCCTCGACAACCTCGACGCCTACAAGTCGGGGCGGTTCAACGAAACCCAGGTCCGGCACCAGTTCATCGATCCGTTTTTCGAGGCGCTGGGGTGGGACGTCAACAACCGCCGGGGCTACTCCGAGCTGTTCAAGGAAGTCGTGCACGAGGACGCCATCAAGGTCGGGGGCGCGACGAAAGCGCCGGACTACAGCTTCCGCATCGGCGGGCAGCGCATCTTTTTCGTCGAGGCCAAGAAGCCCTCGGTCAACATCAAGGACGACATCTCCCCCGCCTTCCAGCTCCGCCGCTACGCCTGGTCGGCCAAGCTCCCGCTCTCCATCCTGACCGATTTCGAGGAGTTAGCCGTGTACGATTGCCGGACCCGGCCCGGGAAGACCGACCGCGCGTCCACCGGGCGCGTCATGTACATCTACTTCACCGACTACGCGGAGCGCTGGGACGAGATCGCCGAGGTGTTTTCGCGCGAGGCCGTGCTCAAGGGCTCGTTCCACCGCTACGCCGGGCGCGGCGCCGGGCGCGGCGTACAGGAAGTGGACCGGGCGTTCCTGGACGAGATCGAACGCTGGCGCGACATGCTGGCGCGCAACATCGCCCTGCGCAATCCCTCCCTCTCCACCCGCGAACTCAACTTCGCCGTGCAGCGCACCATCGACCGGATCATCTTCCTGCGCATCTGCGAGGACCGCGGCATCGAAACATACGGCCAGCTCCAGGCCCTGCAGAACGGCGAACGCGTGTACCAGCGCCTGGCGCAGCTCTTCCACCGCGCCGACGAACGCTACAACTCCGGCCTCTTCCATTTCCGCGACGAGAAAGGACGCGGCGAGCCGCCCGACGAGCTGACACCGGCCCTGGACGTGGACGACGCGCCGCTGCGGGATATCTTCCGCAACCTGTACTACCCCGAGAGCCCGTACGAATTTTCCGTTCTGCCCGCGGACATCCTGGGCCAGGTGTACGAGCAGTTCCTGGGCAAGGTGATCCGTCTCACCGCCGGGCACCGCGCCAAGGTGGAAGAGAAGCCCGAGGTGCGCAAGGCGGGCGGGGTCTATTACACCCCGAAGTACATCGTGGACTACATCGTGCGGAACACGGTGGGCAAGCTGGTGGAAGGCAAGACCCCGAAGCAGGTTTCCTCCCTGCGCATAGTCGATCCCGCCTGCGGCTCCGGCTCGTTCCTCATCGGGGCGTTCCAGCGGCTGCTGGACTGGCACCTGGAGTGGTACGTTGCCCACGACCCCGGAAGGCACGCGCGTGGACGTTCCCCCGCCGTCTTCCGCCATGCGAGCAGCGAGTGGCGGCTGACCACGGCCGAGAAGAAACGCATCCTGCTCAACAACATCTACGGCGTGGACATCGACAGGCAGGCGGTGGAAGTGACCAAGCTCTCCCTGCTCCTGAAGGTGCTCGAAGGCGAGAGCGAGGAGACGCTGGACGCCCAGTTGAAGATGTTCAAGGAGCGCGCCCTGCCCGACCTCGGCGGCAACGTCAAGTGCGGCAATTCCCTCATCGGCTCGGATTTTTACGAAGGGAAGCAGATCGCCATGCTCGACGACGAGGAGATGTACCGCGTCAACGCCTTCGACTGGGACGGCAGGGACGGCTTCCCGGACATCATGAAGGCGGGCGGCTTCGACGCGGTGATCGGGAACCCGCCGTACATACGAATCCAGGCGATGAAGGAGTGGGCGCCCGCGGAGGTCGAGTTTTACAAGCAGAAGTACAAAGCGGCCAGCAAGGGCAATTACGATATCTACGTGGTGTTCGTTGAAAAAGGCCTGAGCCTGCTGAACGAAAAGGGACTTCTTGGTTTCATCTTGCCCCACAAGTTTTTCAACTCCAAGTATGGCATGCCGCTGAGAGAAATCATTTCCGAAGGCAAGCATCTGTCACACGTCGTGCATTTCGGGGATCAACAAGTGTTTGCCGGAGCTTCAACGTACACTTGCCTGCTGTTTCTGACCAGGCAGCCGTCCAGGAACTTCCATCTCGTGAAAGCGCACGATCT
>JAJRXL010000497.1 GCA_024276335.1 Bacteroidota bacterium | reverse complement strand
GGAATCGCGCCCTCTCCTGGAAGGCGTCAAGACCGTCAGGGATTGCGCGTCGTGGGGAATTCCGTGTACGTTGGCCGTGGATGCGGCGGTAGGTGAACTCGTGCAGCAGGTCGATTGTGTCATCATCGGGGCGGACGGCATATCTTCCGACTCTTACCTCCTGAATAAAACCGGTACGCTCCCCCTGGCCGTATGTTGCCGGGAATTCGAAGTGCCGCTTTACGTGTTGACGGATTCGCTGAAATTTTCTCCCTTGCAAAAGGACGAAATCCCCCTGGAAGAGCATCCGGAGAGCGAGGTCATCGAGAAAACAAGCGAGGATACGTTCAAGGTAGTGAATGTCTATTACGACTGGACCCCCCTTTCGCTTGTGAGCAGGTTCATCACCGAGAGCGGTATCGCCGCTCCCGATGCCATTGACAAGCTGATCGCGGCCGAGACGTGAGCGGCGCGACAATGCGAAAAACAGACGTGATAATGAATTCTCTCGTGAAAAGATGCGTGGTGATCCTGGCGTGTGTTTTCTTGACGCCCCTCGTTTCCCCGGGGCAGGAGAGGCCGGGGGCCCATGAATTGCAGTCCGAACATCATCCGCTCCTTGGAGAATCCGCCCGCGTTCCACGCTCTTTTCCGAAAGGCGCCCTCAGAACGAGCGCCGTTGTCTACGGCTACCATCCTTACTGGATACCGGACAAAGTGATCGACGAGTACGACTTCCGTGTCCTGTCCCACGTTGCTTACTTTTCCTACGAGGTAAACCCCGTCAACGGCCTGCCGGTTAAACTCCACGGCTGGCTGACGTCACCGCTCTTCGCCAGGGCACGATCGGCGGGCACGCGTGTGCATCTCTGTGTTACGAATTTCGGGTCCCAGAACAATACCGCCCTGCTGGCTAATCCGGCGGCGCGCGACACGCTCATCGCCAACCTCGTTCGCCTCGTGCAACGGCGCCGCGCCGATGGCGTCAATGTCGATTTCGAATCGGTGCCGGTATCGCAAAGGGGAAATTTGGTTACGTTCTTCCGGGACCTTTCGCACCGCCTGCGTGCTGCCGTCCCCGGCGCGGAAGTAGCCGCCGCTGTTCCCGCCGTGGATTGGAGTGGTTCGTGGGATATGCCACGGCTGGCATCCTATATCGACCTGTTTTTCATTATGGGGTACAATTATTACTGGTCCGGGTCGCAAAAGGCCGGCCCCGTGGCGCCTCTCGATGGAGGCAATTTCAACCTTACCCGAACGGTTGCGTGGTACCTCCGGTCCGGCGTCCCGGCGGATAAAATCGTGCTGGGACTTCCCTACTACGGCCTGGATTGGCCGGTGACGTCCGGCGCCCGCCAGGCGGCCACCTCGGGCCGTGCTTCGGCGCGGACATACAGCCGCGCGGTTGACATTGCCGCGAACCACGGGCGGAGATTCGATTCGCTTTTCGTTGCACCCTGGATACCCTACCGGGTTTCGGGTTCTTGGCGCCAGTTGTGGTACGACGACGCGGTGTCGCTGGAGGCAAAGTACCGCTTCGCTCTCAGGGAAGGACTCGCCGGTGTGGGAATGTGGGCGCTGGGTTACGATGCGGGCCGCGCCGAGCTCTGGGGCCTGCTCAGGGATATGTTCCTGGTTCCGAACGCGGTTCTCGATGGCGGGGAAGCGCCAACGACTCCCGCGGTTGTCGTTTATCCAAACCCGTACCGCGACGTCTTCTCATTTGTCGTGGGGGGATGGAGAGCAAAAGGCGGGGTCATCGCCGGTGAAATCGTCGATTCCTACGGACGCATCATTT
>JAJRXL010000496.1 GCA_024276335.1 Bacteroidota bacterium | reverse complement strand
GGCGGAAAGTGGATTCCTGGTGAACGAACTCATATTTTAGACGAATGGTTCTCCTCATTGAACAAATCCTTGAAAAAAGGCGCCAACGATGTCGCTTGATGTAAAAACCGTCCGAGCCGTGGTCGGGTACACGGAGGCTGCAGATTCGTACGAGCTCGACCTGATCCCTCGCACGCCTTCCTATTGCGCGGGCTGTCCGCACCGGGGGACCTCGTCCCTGGTGCGGGATATCCGGAAGCGCCTTGCCGACGCCGGGTACATGCAACGCCGCTACCGGTGCGGCCCGGTGGATATTCTTGCCCACGGAGGAATCGGCTGTTATGCGCTGAACTTCCATCCGCCCTTCCGCGATATGCACAACGTGGCTGCCATGGGCCAGGGAGGCGCGGCGGGCGCCGGGGCCTATCCTTTTTCGAAGAACCGGCATTACGTGTTGTGCGGCGACTCGACATTCTTCCACTCGGAGATGACCACCCTCTCCAATGCCATCAAGGATCGTCAGGACATCCTTTACATTATACTCGATAACAAGAATACCGCCATGACCGGCCACCAGACCACGCCGGGTTCTGCCAAAGACCTCATGGGAAACGACACGATACAGCAGGACATCGAATCGATCGTGCGCGGGATGGACAAGAACGCCGACGTATGGATCCGCAAGGTTAATCCCGTGGATCGCGACGCCTACCTGCCGCTCCTGGAGGAGGCCATGCTCCGCGAAGGGGTCCGCGTTATTATCGCCGACCGGGAGTGCGGTATTACTTTCCACAGGCGTAAGCGCAGCGAGCGGTTCCGGGCGGCGCTGGCCCATGGTGGATTTCTGCCGGTCGAACGGCACATCAACATCGCATCGGAAGTGTGCGAGAACTGCCGCGAGTGCACAGCCGCTACCGGCTGCCCGGGTCTCACCATCGACAAGACATCCCAGGGGGAAAAGATCGGTATCGACCGGAGCATTTGCGTCGACGACAAGTACTGCACGAAAATCAAGGCCTGCCCGTCATTCGAACAGGTGACCATCCGGCGCGGGAAAAAACCCGCCGTCCGCACGGGGAACTGGGACCTGTGGACGAGGGATCTACCGGAACCCGGCCATCCGCGGCTCGCGGAAAATGGAACGGAAACGTATTCGATATTCGTTGCCGGTGTCGGGGGCATGGGCCTGGGCGTGGTGGCGCGTACGTTGACCCGGGCGGGCGGGCGCGAGGGCTACCAAGTGATGTTCTACCACGAGAAGGGACTCGCGCAACGAAACGGGGCGGTGTTTTCTCACGTCATCTTTTCCACTCCCGGGGTTCACGTTTCGCAGCGGATTCCCGAAGGCGGGGCCGATCTCATCCTCGGGCTTGACTACCTGGAAACCGTGCGCGGACTGAAGTTCTCGCGTCCCGGTCACACCACCGTGATCTGCAACACGGCGGAAACACCGACCGTGATGGTGCTGACCGGGGAGCACCGGTTTCCCGCGAATCTGGACGAGCAGATCCGTCTGCACAGCAACGCGGGTTCCTTTCTTGCGGATGATTTCTTCTCTCTCAGCGAATACTATTTCGGGAACAGGCTCTACGCGAACATGATGATGCTCGGAGCCGCATACCAAAAAAGTCTGCTGCCGGTGCACGGAAGCGTGCTGGAATCGGTTATCCTCGAGAACGTGCGCCAGTACGACCGCGAGCACAACTTCCGGGCCTTCCGCCTGGGCAGGAGGCTGGTGGTCAACCCGGAGATGGTGCGCGTTGAAAACCCGGTCCCCACGCTGGAGGATATCATCACGGAGAAAGCCGGTTTCCTCGCGCAACGCAAGGGACACCGCGCGGCGGACACCTATCACCGGCGCGTAAGCGAGCTCGTCGAGCTGATGACCGGCCTGCCGGGTTCGTTCCGGGAAGATTTCGCCCGGCGGTACTACGACCTGGTCTGTTACCACGACGTCGAGTATGCCGAGCAGTACGCAAAGCGCGTACTCGAAGTGTACTGGGTGGAAAGCAAGCGCGCCTCGAAACCGGGCGACCGGTTCGAAGCCACCGGCGCCGTGATCCTGAGCCTGTACAAAGTTATGGCCATCAAGGACGAAATATGGGTGGCGGAATTGCTCACGCGCCAAGAGAAATACCGGCACGATCGCTTCCGGTACAATATCGATCCGAACCGCGGGGACAAAATTACGTACATGCATTTCAACCGGCCGAGTCTCGATATTCTCGGCGTGCATCTCGAATGGAACATGAAGACCTACGACTGGATGTTGCGAGTATTGCGCAACGCGCGGTTCCTGCGCCGGTGGATGCCCGCTTGGCACCGCCGGGAGCGCGCATTTCGGGACTGGTACCGCGACGACGTGATCAATGCCTACATCGAAGGGCGATTCCGCTCCTATCGCGACGCGGTCTCGGCTCTCAAGGCGCCGCTCGATTGTACGGGTTACCGGGAGGTCATTTATTCCAAGTACGACAGGGCGCAAGAACTGGTAGCATCCTTGCTTTCCGGGCACGAACCAGCAACGCGCCGGAGAAAAAGTAGTGCAATAAACTAACTGGAGGGTAGAATGAAAAAGTGTTTCCATCTCGCGAGTATATTCTTGATCGCATTGATCCTGCTGCCGGGCCTTGTGATTGCCCAGACCTCGATCCACTACCCCGTGGAGGTACTACGGAATGCGCGGAACACCGCGGAAATCGCGCGGATACCCGAGCAGCTTGCTCAAGGCGATATTCCGGTCGGCGATATGATCGTCGGGTACCCGAACGCGAACGAGGTGCGGGAGATCAACTCGGACTTCACCTGGGTCGGCCGCATCATCGTGCTGAACAACGGCGTCCTGAAGTTCAACAACGTGGAAACGACGATCGAAGGTGACATCATCCTGCTGAACAACGGGAAGGTGGAGATCAACGGGGGCTTGTTCACCATTTCGCAGCACTTCTTCTACGAGCACCGCTTGCTCCTGATGAACACCACGAGCTTTCACGTGAATAACGCGGTGATGCAGTTCAGCAATTTTCCTTACAGCATCGGACTTATCGACAGTGCCGCGCTGGTGTTCACGGGAGCGGAGTTGTCGAAGGGCGGCATTACCGTTGCGGCCATGGGTCGCTCGCAATTCAGCGCCGTCTCCTCGACGAACGTGGGAGAGAACCTCTTCTTTGACAACGCTCAGGGAGTATTCGAAGACTGCATAGGTATCCTTACCTGGTTCGATATTCCTAAAGGATCGGAAGTGGACTTCTCCCTGCCGTCCCGGTCGATACCCGGGACGTGGAGTTACCCGGACTCGGCCCGCGTTGCTACCGGTGTCCACACACGAGTGGAATATCGTCGGTCGCATAATGTCAGGACGGCCATAATGTCCCACACGGGATGCAAACTGCGCGTCAGCAACTCGGACATACTGGCTTTCGGTTCCATTATTCGGTACAACAATCCCCTGAAATTCGAGGGGTTTGTCAACAAGGCGGAGTTGCAGAATTTCCGCTTTCCCTCGCCGGATCGGGATGTCGTGTTCACCAACTGTAGGGTCGGCGCGTGGAATTTTTACCCGAGCTACCAGACGCAGTTCACGCTTTCCGGCTCCGTTTTCGGCGAGATCCTGTCCATGGGCCGTGCACGTGCAACGGTGATGAACAGCTTCTGTGACGGAACGGGCGGCTACATCGGTTCGATGGATACCACCGAGATGGTCCTTGTCCAGACGCAGGTGACCACACAATTAAACGTCCGGGATTACTCCCGCATTATTGCGTTTTACTCCACGATCATCAACTCTACGATCAACGTGGATGGAAACGGAGTGCTGGGGCTGTTAAACTCGAACTATTCCGCCCAGCCCTCCATTGGCCCCAACTCCGCTGCCATTATCATGTCTATCGATGAACCGTCCGCGGGGTACACGGGTAGCGTTATCCCCGTCTATGGAACGGCCCGTTTTATCGCGGGACGTGACCTGCCGGTTTTCATGCGCGTTCATTGGCTGGACTACGGTCTTACGGCACAACCGCAGGCGTGGACCAAGATCACGCAGCCGAGCAGCATCCCGCGGTACCGCGAGAAACTGGCGGACTGGTACGCCACGAACCTCCAGCCGGGGATGTACACGTTGCGGTTGAACATGGAGTTGAGCTGGGGAGACACCATCGCGACAACGCGCCAGGTTGTGCTCCAGAATCGGCCGGTGACCGTGGAGCCGGTCTCCTCGGTGGGGGGATTCGAGTTATTCCGCAATTATCCCAACCCGGCTGAGGCCATGACGACCATCGGCTTCCGGGCGCCGGAAACGGGCGACAGGACGATTACCCTGGACGTGGTGGATGCGTACGGCCGGAAAATCACGACGCTCGCACAGGGGGAGGTCCGAGCAGGCTACCACGAGTATCGTCTCTCCACGGCCGGGCTGTCTCGAGGGGTGTACTATTACCGGTTGCGGACACGCGGCGGCATCCTGACGCGACCCTTGTTAGTCAGGTAAAACCTAAACGGAAAAAAGTAAAAAGTTAACGGACCGAGAGGGGAGGATATATAAGAAAAGGGTTGAACGCGATGGTCGCGTTCAACCCTTTTCCGGTTTTCGAAGTTATTGGTTCTTCAGTCTTACTTCGGCAATCAGTACCCTATCCAGAATCCCAGGATGAGCAGCAGCCCGGTCAGGAAGTGAACACCGATGGTCGAGACGTTGACTTTCAGCAATTCGTAGGGAAGCTTCTGGCGGTCGGCGTTGGGCTGGTTCCAACGCGCAAGCCATTCCCGGCCCCAGCGAATAGCGAACCACGCCAGGATGAAGGGCAGGCCGGCGAACCAGACCAGGGGCGTTGAAAGCGAGGGCGCGAACGCTCCCAGGAGTCCCAGGGTGAAGATGTAAGCGAACGCGAAGTAGTTGAACAGCATGTAGTACTTGAACGGCCGATCGTAGCGCACCACGTTGCCGTCCAGCTCCGCCAGGCGCACGCCCCACGTGTTCTTGCCTGCTTTCTTATCGGCGGGCGCATCCTGGAACTGGTTGATCCAGACCACGAGCATGATGAGGATGGCCACGGGAACGGAGGCCAGCAGGGGCGTCTGCCAGTGCCAGGCGAGGTCCGCCGCTTGCAGGTACGGCGCGGTCAGAACGTAGTGGGTCCCCAACACCATGACCGGGCCGAATCCCAGCGCGATGGACAACTCGCCCCAGCCGTGGTAGCCCAATCGCACGGGGGACATGGTATAGAGCAGGCCGAGCGCGACACCGGCGATGCCGATCCAGAGGAGGGGACTGTCGCCGAAAGCAGAGCCCGTGAGGATGGCATTGAGCTTCAATCCGATAGCGATGGTTCCGCCGAAGCAGATCACCGCCGCCAGCAGGACTTTCCAGGGCGGCAGGAGCCCGGCCTGGATCATGCGGCTACCCCCGTTGAAAGGACTGAACAGCTTGTTGAACTCGTCGTTGCGGCTGGTGTGATCGAAGTAGTCATTAGAGATGTTGGTGCCCGCGTGAGCCAGGAGCCCGCCGAAAAGCGCCAGGAAGAAGATCGACCAGCTCCACGACGCTTCCGCGCCCATGGCAGCCAGGTCGCCGTGGGCAATGACCGCGCCCAGGAGGATGGGAACGATCGAGGCGGTGAAGAACGGCACCCGCGCGGCGCGGAACCAGATGAGCAGGCGGTTCTTCAGCGCCCGCAGGACTTCCAGGACTTCGCCCGGCTGGTTCTGGGGATATTCCTTCCATTCGAATTTCGTTTCCGCGTAGAAATCCACGTGCTTGATCACGGTCGGCTTGATGCGGTAATACCCGACCACCTTGTTCTTGACCAGGAACTCGTCGTCCATGAACTCCTGGAAGGCGGTCGTGGTAGCCAGCACCAGCTCCCGTGCGCGCCGGATTTCCTTTTCGTCCTTTATCTTGAAGCACTCGCCTTCGATCTGGAGCCCACGTATTCCCTCCTGTCCCTCGGGCCAGATAACGACCTGCACCTTGGGATTGTAGTGGATTTGCTCCGCCTTGCGCGTGGTGTTGAACGTAAAGAACACCAGGTCCTCGCCGTCGCGCGCAAAGAAGACGGAAGACCCGGAGGGTGTACCGTTCACGGCCGTGGACAGGAACATCCGGTCCGCCTGGTCGAGTATGGCGTTGATCTTGTTGTCCAGTGTAAGAGTTGTTTCATCCATAATTTATCGGTTCCGCATTCTTTGAATTAATCATACAGGGTCAAGGACCCGTAAGATTAGTAAATTAGTTTCTTTCGGGGAACGGTGCAAGGAGCGGGGATTTTTCCGTGGCGGAGTCCGAGCGCATGTATTCATCTACGTGATGCGTGCATCCTTGTCGTAGCGGAGATCATCCCGTATACGTGACATTCACGTGTACGTGACATTCAAATGTTTGAAATGTAAATCTGTTAACCTGGTGCAGGTTCGGAATGACGGAGGCTCCGCAATATCCATGAGGTGCAATTCCGTCAGCGGGCACGTTTCGGTGGCAAACCAGTCCGGGGAATACGCGAATTGCAGGCATAAGGGCGCAGCGAAGGAATTCCTTTTCGTGCCGGGGTAAAACGGAAGAACGAGAGCGCCGCCTGCGTATGGTACACCGATTTCTCTGTTTTCAAACGTACAGTCAAAGGGAAAATCCTCACCGCCAAGTGCGGTTATTCGCCAAACCCCCGTACGGATCCCGAAAATCGATTCATCAGTGTCGCTTCTCAGGGCAGGCGATACTGTTTCAGCCATGCCCAATGCTCTTTCGCGCCATGCCTTGGGTGATTTACCGTGTTCGGATAAGAATGGTCCAATCACTTGATCAAGGTAAAGGTGAATTCCCGGTTGCCGGCGTTGGGGATTCCCCTGAATGTCGCCGTCAGCGCCGTACTCGTATCTCCCGTCATCGTGTACGTGGACTCAAAATCAAAGGAATTCACATGAACGTTTATTATCCGCTTGAAGATCGGATCCTTCCCGAGCGCGTTATCGAACGAGGTCATCGGCAGGTCAACGCCGGGGCCAAACCAGGTGTCGTCCGTGTTTCCCAGTTCGAAAGCAATGGGCACATTTCTTCGAGATGAAAAGACCGTATCAACCTGGTACGTGCCGCCGGACTGCACGACGGCCGCAAACACGTCGCTCATCTCCACCGCGCACCGAAAGCCCATCTGCGCCCCGCTGGAGAAGCCGACCAGGTAAATCCTTTTTGAATCCACGTTGAACCGCTTGTGAAGATCTACAACCACCTGGCGCAGGAAGTTGACATCGTCTTTGGGGAACTGACCGGAACAGAAATTATTCACGGGCGGGAAGCTGTGCCAGCGGGTCGCGGTTGTCGGAACGCCGAACGCGTTGTTGTAGCAGTAAGCCAGGGCGGTAGGAAAGACGGTCAGGATATTTTCATCTTCTCCGACTTCTTTCCACCCGGAGTTGTTATAGGTTCCTTCCCCGCTTGCCGTTGCTCCATGCAACATGAAGACTACCGGCGTTGGAGCGCCGGCATCGTAGGCTGTCGGTACGTGAACGTAATATTCCCTTGAGACGCCCTCGACTTCCGTCGTGTAGTGGTTTCGACCGGGCTGATAATCCGGCTCCGGGTCGGCGCTTTTATTTGAACAACTCGAACATAGTACGAATACCAACGTCACCGAAAAGATCGTGAGCCTGCATGGCAAAAATTGTTTCACTTTCTTCCTCCATAAAATTCTTGCTTTGAACACCTGACACCCGGATTCATCCGCCTTTGCGGAGCGCCGCGAACTTTCAACCGGCAGCATACAACACCATGCAATCAGTAGTGTCCGGAAAAAATTGAAACGAGCATGGCCTGTTTTTATACGTGCGGAATGAAAAAAGGCGATTGATATCCTCCCACTCGAACCACCGCCTCTACACGAATTCCCACCAAACCCAAAAAAACAACGTGTGTCAAGGATTCGATGCGGGGCAGAGGGTCTTCTCCTCCCAACACTTTCCTACTGGAACTCGAGGATGGGTTTCACCTCGCCCACGTTACGAGGCCCAGATTCACGATCTCATTTCATGAAAACCATTTTCTTCACCGTTGCCAGGTTCCCGACCCGCAACTCGTACAGGTACATTCCACTTGCCACACGGCGGCCATGTTTATCCGTCCCGTTCCAGGTTACGGAATAGTCGCCAACCGCCATGTTCCCGTCAACCAGAGAACGAACCTCTCGTCCCAGGATATTAAGGATCTTGAGCTGTACGCGCGAGTTATCCCGTAAAACGTAGCGTATTTCCGTTGCCGGATTGAAAGGGTTGGGGTAATTCTGTTCCAGGACAAAAGAACGGGAAACCGCATTTCCCACTTCCTCAACTTCCGTGGTGGGGTGCGCGTGTCGAAAAACGCCTCCCCCGTAGGTGCCCGCAAAAAGCGCGTCTCCGGAATTGAAAGCAAGCGACAGAACGTACGTATTGGTCAGGCCGTTGCTCACCTGTGTCCAGGAATTCCCGCTGTCCGTGGAACGGAAAACGCCCTTCCCCCAGCTCCCGGCGAAGATCACGTTACCGGAGTTGACGGCAAGGGACATGACACTTATATCGGCAAGACCGTTATCGACATGCGTCCAGCTGTCCCCTTCGTCCGTGGAACGGAAAACGCCCTTCCGCCTCGTACCGGCAAAGAGCACCCCGCTCGAATCGAAGGCAAAAGACCGCATTTCCAGGATGGTCAGGCCCGTATTTATCTGCGTCCAGGTGTCCCCGTTGTCCGTGGTGCGAAAGACGCCTTGATTCCAAGTACCGGCAAAGAGCACATCGTTGGCGTTGACCGCCAGAGTATAGATAAACGTGTTGGTCAGCCCGTTGTTCACGGGCGTCCAGGAATCCCCGTTATCCGTGGAACGAAAAACGCCGTTTCCCCTGGGTCCGGCGAAGATCACGCCGCCGGAGTTGACGGCAAGCGACTGGACGTTCAAGTTGGTCAGGCCGTTGTTGACTTGTACCCATGAATTCCCCTTATCCGTGGAACGAAAAATGCCCCCCGCCTCGGTTCCGGCAAATGTCCCGCCGTTGGCGTTGACCGCCAGAGAACGGACATTCGCCATTTCGGTCAGGCCGTTGTTGACTGGCGCCCAGGAATTCCCCCTGTCCGTGGAACGAAAGATACCCGCTCCCCACGTCCCGGCCAGGAGATCACCGTTGGAATAGACGGCAAGAGGATCTACAACAGAATTGACAAGACGATTGTTGACTGGTGTCCAGGTGTTTCCCCTGTCCGTGGAGCGAAAAACGCCTCCCCCGTATGTGCCCGCGAAAAGCGCGTCACCGGAGTTGAAGGCAAGAGAGAGAACGTACGTATTGGTGAGGCCGTTGCTCACCTGTGTCCAGGAATCCCCGCTGTCCGTCGAACGAAAAACGCCCTGTCCCCAGCTCCCGGAGAAGACCTCGTTACCGGAGTTGACGGCAAGGGAATAGACGCCGGAAGCGGTCAGGCCGTTGTTGACTTGCGTCCAGGAATCCCCGTTGTCCGTGGAGCGAAAAACGCCTCCTGCTAACGTCCCGGCAAGGAGGATGCCGCTGGAATTGATTGCAAGAGCATAGACATAAGGGTTGGTCAAGCCGTTGTTGACTTGTGTCCAGGAATCTCCGTTATCCGTGGAGCGAAAAACGCCTCCTTTCCAGGTCCCGGCAAGGAGCATGCCGTTGGAATTGACGGCAAGGGATTGGACGAAAATGCCGCTCAACCCGTCGATAACTTGCGCCCACGAGTCCCCGTTGTCCGTCGAACGAAAAACGCCCCCTGTAGCCCCACTAAACCCATCGTCGCCGGAATTGATGGCAAGAGAAGATATTCTACCACCGTAAGGTCCGTCCGTCTGCTGCCAGGTGTCCTGCGCATGGGATAAAAACGGACTGAGCACGACCAGCAAGCAAAACAATATCGAAAAG
>JAJRXL010000495.1 GCA_024276335.1 Bacteroidota bacterium | reverse complement strand
GGTTACCTGGCCGTCATTATTTCTACGGTTCTTGTTCTTTTCTTTTTTGGAAAGAAAGGATACGTCGCCCTGGGTTTTGGGATCATTCTAGCCGGTATTGTCGTCCTGGTCGTCGGTCCGCGGGAGATCGTCAATTCGCTTCTATATGCAGGAAAGCAATCGGGTTTGTCCGTCGAGCATCTGTTCACGGGGCGGCCGGTAATCTGGGAGCGGACCGTCTTTGCCCTTCGGGATTTCGCTTTTACCGGTGTAGGTTTGGGGGCCTTTGGAGTAGTTGTTCCGCTCCTGTATCCAATAAGCGGCGGAAGCAGCCTGCCGGTTCTTGGTGACGCGCATAATTTTTTCCTCCAGGCGGCGAGCGATGGAGGCGTGGCGGGGTTCGTCATCGTCGTGTGGATTGTCATTATCGTCGTTCGGCTGCTGTCTCGTGCTATGAGAATTGTTCCGGGCATGACCGTGAATCGTTCTATTATCGGGGGGCTGGTTGCAGCCTTTTCGGCGTTCTTGGTTTATAACCTGGTTGATTGCATTGCCCTGGGGACAAAGGCGGGAATAGCATTCTGGATGTACCTTGCTCTCGTAGAGATTGTCACGGGGAAGCTGTTGCCGCACTATGGGAAGGAAAGGGAGCGCCAACAAGGGATTCGCGGAATGACGTACCGGTGGAGGAGAAGGTGGAGGTTCTATGCAGTTGTAGTAGTGATCGGTGTGCTTATCGCAGTCTGGATGGGTCGCCCGTTGCAGGATTCTTTTGCGCGTAACCTGGCCGCCCGCTCGCTCGCGGCTGGCCTGGTGGGCGATTCAACGCTGTTGGGAACCGCGGAAACGAAGCTGGCACGACTCGATGACGAGGATTGCCGCGCCTTATGGTTGAGGGGCGTGTATGCGCGAAAACGGAAAAACCCGACGACGAAGGATTCGTTATTCGCCAGGTTGATACGATGTACGGATGAGTACGACAGGTTGCTGTACCTGACCGAGACGAATAACAAGAAGCTGGCAGAACTCGCCGTGCGATTCCATCCCGATCACGCGGAAGCGCTGTTCTGGTTGGCGCAAATCTGTTCCACCAAGGCCCCCATGCGTGCCATGCGCTTGTATCGAAAGGGTCTCGCGTTGAATCCCGCGGATGGATTGCGATGGCGCCACCTCGGTGATGTGTACGCGCGCTTGGGGGAATTCCAAAATGCCATCTACGCGTACGGGCAATCATGCAGGCACGGTGATCCTGGAGCCAATGGCTGCCAGCTTGCGGGCCGCATGGCGGAGCGGCAAGGTGATTACAAAACCGCGTTGAAATATTACCGTATGTCACGCAGCCATAAATCCAGGGAGCTGAAAAAGCGGCTTCTGGAAAAACTCCGGAATGGAAAGTAATCCACGGGTGCTATCGCCAATCCGAGCAAGCCGTCAGTGCGAGTAGAAATCGATCATTCGAGTGATACTGGCCGTACAGACGGGGTCGAAAGGCTTGAGGCTCAGGGAGAACATCCGGCAATCAAGCGACGGACGGTACAAACCAGTCGATGAATACCCGGCGCCTTCGAACGCACCGACCTTTCCGGCCAGGTCGGGATTGTTGAGAATCTCCCTTGCCGCTTCGAGCAACGGCTGGCGTTTTTCGTAGTAATCTTCAGCCAGGCGATCCAGTTTACGCCGTTCGGTCTCGATACTGTCGTATTGCGCTTTTCCCCACTCCGTTGGGATGTCGATCCCCGGGGTGAGCAGAGACTTCCACTTGATATTATCCGGGTCCAGCAAGGCGGTGATATTTGGCTCCCACGGTTCAATGCCCTTCTGGTAGAAGTCGTTGTATCCGGTCGATGATGAATAGTACTCGTCGCCGAGGCCTCCGAAGCAATGCCCGAATTCGTGGACATAGACGTAATCCATCTGCCATTCCTGGCCGCGTTGATCGACTTTCGTGTACGTTGTAGTGTATAAGTTGAAAATCCCCCCACCGCCGTACCGGTTGTCGTTAACAAGGATGGTGATGAAATCATAGGGCGCGGCGCCGGCAATGTCGCGCAGTTCCTTGTTCTTTTCCGTCAAGACGTACCGGGCGCTGCCGAAGGTATTATACGTACATCCGAGAGCAGTATTTTTCCAGATATTCTTGTCCGGTATGTCGATACCTGATTCCCGTGACGCAACCTCGATTGTCCAGACATTGAAATCCATTTTCCGATCCTTGAACGGTTGCGTGTCGAACAGAATGGCGCTGAAGTGACGTGCGTCCTCCCGGAACTTCTCCATGTCCTCCTGGGAGTAACCGTCTCCAAGAATAAGAATATCGACTTTCTCCCGTGAAGGACCGTTCTCCATGACAGGTACCACCGGAAAGTCTCTGGATCGTTTTTCCAGGTTCACAAGGGTTGAATCATTCGGGTCTATGATACAGTCAAACACGTGGCGGAAGATCATTCGCTTGTCACGACGCAGGATTTCCAGCTTGATCGCGCGCCGGGGAAACGGAAGCCTGACCGTTTCGCTGAACGCGTGATATTTACCCTGTAGCGCATCGTCGGTCGTTTGCCACTCGTTGAATATGGTGGAATAGCCGCGGGAATAGATCTGGGTGTTGGTTTTGGCGTCGTACACGATAAAAAGATATTCGCCCAGGTTCAACGTGTCGATAAGGTTGATTCTGCTGCCGGGCCAGGGTCCTTCCCGGTACACTTCGTCAAGCGTAAGAAGCTCCTTGCCTTTGGTGCCGGTGTGGTACAGATCGACCCGCATGGTATTGTCGGTGAAAAACCGCCCGTAGAATTCCTGTGCGGATGCATGTGAAACCGCGAGAAGAAGAAGCAGGAGAATAGTTCGGAAAATGTTCATCGTCGATAATCCGGTTTGAAGTTCGACAGAAATTTCATCGATATTCAAGATACGGCAATCCCGTGAACCTTCCAGGAGGAAAATGTACAACGTGGAGTGCGCTGCCGTGTAGCACGTGTATCGAAAAGGCCGCTCCTGTGTTTATCAGGAGACAGGGAGGATGGGTTTCTCTGCTTCTTTCACCAACCTTCTTTTCGTATCTTTTGCATCGAGTATTTTTTTGTATCAACATCGGGAAAACATGAATGGGGAGTTCGCAAAACCCTGTTGAAGAAATACCTAAGGCTTACGATCCATCACAGGTGGAAGGTAAGTGGTACGCGTACTGGGAACGCCACAAGGTCTTCCACGCGGAACCGGAGCCGGAAAAGGAGCAGTTCGTTGTGCTCATGCCTCCTCCCAATATCACCGGGATGCTACACATGGGGCACGTCCTCAACCATACCTTGCAGGATATTTATATCCGCTGGCACCGCATGGAAGGAAAAAACACCGTCTGGATCCCAGGTACGGATCACGCAGGCATTGCCACGCAGACCGTGGTCGAGAAATCGCTCCGCGAGGAAGGGAAGACGCGGCACGACCTGGGCCGGGAGAAGTTCCTGGAAAAAGTGTGGGAATGGAGGGAGCAGTTCGGGTCCATTATCCTTCAGCAACTTCGCGAGCTTGGCGTATCCGCGGACTGGGACCGCCTGGTTTTCACCATGGATGAAAAGCTCTCTCGCGCCGTCCGCGAAGTCTTTGTACGGTTGTACGAGAAGGGCCTGATTTACCGGGGGAAACGCATTATCAACTGGGATCCCGTATCCCATACCGCCCTGTCCGACGAGGAAGTCGAACACAGGGAAGTGCGGGGGAAGTTGTACTACTTCAGGTACCCGGTCATCAAGGACGGGAAACCCAGTTCCGATGAGTTCCTGACTATTGCCACAACGAGACCGGAAACCATGCTCGGCGACACGGCGGTCGCGGTGCATCCCGAAGACCCGAGGTATGCCGCGTACATCGGCGGGAAGGTGCTTCTGCCACTTTTGAACCGTGAAATACCGGTTATCGCCGACGACTACGTGGACCGTGAGTTCGGAACCGGCGTGGTCAAGATCACGCCAGCGCACGATCCCAACGATTTTGAAATCGGGAAACGCCACCGGCTCGAAGAGCGAAACGTCATGAGTGTTGACGCGACCATCAACGAAAATGGCGGCCCATACCGCGGACTCACTCGCGAGGAGGCGCGCAAGCGCATCGTTGCCGACCTGGAAGAGCTGGGATTGATTGAGAAAATAGAGGACCACGTGCACGCCGTGGGGTATTCCGACCGCACGAAAGTTCCCATCGAGCCGTACCTTTCCGACCAGTGGTTCGTGAAGATGAAACCCCTGGCGGAACCGGCCCTCGAGGTAGTTCGGGAAGGGCTGATATCGTTTCATCCGCGGAGATGGGGCAAAACGTACGAGCACTGGATGACGAATATCAGGGACTGGTGCATTTCACGTCAGCTTTGGTGGGGCCATCGCATCCCGGTTTTTTACTGCGATGATTGCGGCTGGGAGGAGGCGCTGCGCGAAGATCCCGACTACTGTCCGAAGTGCCGGAGTGAAAACGTGCGCCAGGATGAAGACGTGCTCGATACCTGGTTCAGTTCCTGGTTGTGGCCGTTCAGTGTACATCACTGGCCCGAGGACAACGCCTCGTTGCGCACGTTCTATCCCACGCATCTCCTGGTAACGGGCCCTGACATCATTTTCTTCTGGGTGGCACGCATGATCATGGCGGGCCTGGAATTCATGACCGACGTTCCGCTTCCGGACGGCTCCCCGCGAAAGACCCCGCGCGAACTCGTGCCGTTTTACGACGTGTATTTCACCAGTATCGTGCGGGATGGAAAGGGGCGCAAGATGTCGAAGTCGCTCGGGAATTCTCCGGATCCAATCGATGTCATAAACAAGTACGGCGCCGACGCGCTGCGGTACACCATTATTTATCTTGCGCCGATCGGACAGGATGTCCTGTTCGAGGTCGAGAAATGCGAGACGGGCAGGAACTTTGCCAACAAGATATGGAACGCGGCCCGGTTCCTGCTTCAAAACAAGGCCGCGATTGAAGATGAGGCGGGGCTGGTTTTCAACGAAGGAAAGTGGCGCGTTGCATCGGATGGAACGGAGTATCCGCTGGACATCGATTCGCCGGAGTTGGAAGATCGATGGATCATGAGCAGGCTTCATCACACGATTCGCGATCTTCGGCAGGCGGTCACCGGCTACAGGGTCAACGAGGCTGCGCGGGTCCTGTACGACTTCGTATGGAAGAATTACTGCGACTGGTATGTCGAGCTAATCAAGGAGCGGTTGTATTCATCGAACAAAGACGTGCGCCTGAGCACGTTGCAGCGGGCCCTTGACGTCTTCGAATCGATCCTGCGCATGCTTCATCCATTCATGCCCTTCCTGACCGAGGAACTTTGGCACCGCCTGGAACGACGCGAAGACGGGGCAACGATATCGTTGACGCCATTGCCCGTGGAAGACGAAGCGGCGATACAGCCCGACGTGGAGGAGCGGATGGAATTTCTTCAAAAAGTGGTGGACGAAGTTCGGAGCATCCGTGCGGAAATGCGCGTCCCCCCCTCCCGCAATTGCAGTCTCGTCTGCCGGTGTTCGGATGAAAAATACATCGACACCATCATGAAACATGATCACTTCCTTCGACGACTTGCTCGCATCGAGCGGATTGACGCCGCGATCGAGACCGGCAAACCATCCCTGTCGGCATGCGCGGTCGTCGAAGGTCAGGAGCTTTTCATCCCCTTGAAGGACCTTATCGATCTTGAAGTGGAAAAGAACCGATTGCAGAAGGAGGCGGACAGGTTGAAAGGATTGTTGCGGGGAATCGAAAAGAAGCTGGGCAACCCAAAATTCGTAGAGAACGCCCCTGCGGAAGTTGTGGACAGGGAACGCCGCAAACAGGAAAGCATGCGGGAGGCGTTGGAAAAAGTTGAAGCTAACCTCCAACAGCTATGCGAGTAGTTCCGGTCATACGTGCCATTTTACTTTTCGTGATGTTCATTGCATCATTCAACGTGGTTGTTGGCCAGGTCGAAATTCCGCGGGATGATATCGGGGCTGATTCCACGCGTATCGACCGGAACGGTTTCCAGATCGGGATCTACGGGGCGCTCGCCTTCATCCGGTACATCGGTGATTGGGATGGCCCATGCTCGTGTTTGTTCAACGCGAATCGTGGTGATTTCAGACCGGCCTACGGGTTGAGCCTCAGCTTTCCCATCACGAGAGAAACTGCCCTGTTCCTGAGATTTTCATCCACGGACCTGGGAACGTACTTCCAAACCGAATTTTCCGACTCATTACAAGGAAAGCAGGTCGGTTGGGTGGGGCGCATGGACGTTGACTATCGTGCTTTCACGGTTGAAATATTATTACGCATCATTGCATCGCAGGAGGGCTTTCGATTGCTGGTCGGTCCCTCGATCGGGTTTATCTCGGAGCAGAACTTTCGCGTGACCGGGGAGTCGCTGGTTGGTTTGGTCACGCGCGAGTATATGAACGAAACTCCGGAGGGAGCGAGTAATACGCGGTTGGGGTTTATGATGGGCGTGGAATATGCTTTCCGTGTATGGGATAAATTGTACGTTATTCCTAACGCCACTCTTGATTATGGATGGAAGAGAATCGTCAGATACCAGACCCTGCGTCCAAATTACTACCAGGTCGCTATTGGTATAGCGTACCAGTTCGATTAATTGAAAATCCGGCATCCGGTCATGGCGAATTCTCTTGCATATATAGCCGTTTGTTCCTATTCTTGAAGTGGTAAATATGTACCAAATATTGAAATACGCACGGAAAAAATATTAGAACAATGACGAACTCAATTCATTTTATCTTTTCATAACAACCAAAGGATCAACTACATGAAAAAAATCCTTTCACTTCTGAGTATCGCCGTATTGGCCCTATCCCTGACGGTTTCGACCGGTTACGCGGGGGGCGACAAGGATTGCTGCAAAGAAAAGAAAGACAAGAAAGAATGTTGCATGAAAGGGAAAGACGCGAAGAAAGAAAAATGCTCCGCCGACAAAGACAGCAAGAAAGCCAGCTGTTCCAAAAAGGATTCTGATACGAAGGAAAGCTGACCTACGTTCAAGGTTCAGTAATCCGGGGCTTGTTTTTAACGAACAGGCCCTTTTTTATTATTCCTGGAACGTTAGTGAGAGAGTATCGGCTTTTGCTTTTTCCGGCTTGAAGAAAAGCAGCATGACGAGACCGACGATGAAGAAAACGATGAGGGACAGAATGGAGAGCCGTGAACTGCCTGTCGCCTGTCGAATAACGGCGAAAGCGAGCGGTCCCCAGATCGAACTGAATTTTTCAAAGACGGAAAAGAACCCGAAAAACTCTGCCGGCGCTTCCACGGGAATGATTTTACTGTACAGTGAGCGTGACAGGGCCTGACTGCCTCCAAGAACAAAGCCGACGGATCCTCCTAATATGAAAAACTCCAATGCCGATTGCATGAAGTAGGCATAGACTACAATAGCAGACCAGATGCAGAGCGAAAAAATCAGTACGGGTTTCGTACCGTAACGCTTCCCCGCTTTTCCGAATGCCCGGGAGGCCGGAACACCAAGCAATTGCACGAGGAGAAGGCTTAGCATCAGAGAGGAATAATCCAGGCCGAGTTCGTCCGAACCGTATATGGTAGCCATGGAAATTACCGTCTGGATGCCGTCGTTGTACACCATGAATGCTAGCAGGAACCACAACAAGTGCCGAAGCGAGTACACTTGGCGCGCGGTGTGGTAGATGCGGCGGAATCCTGTTAACACGGTTTTCAAGGAAGACAGTGATGTGGGATTGGGCTTTTCATCCAACCGTTTGAAAGTAATGAGG
>JAJRXL010000494.1 GCA_024276335.1 Bacteroidota bacterium | reverse complement strand
GCGTACGCGTGTTTGCTCGACGCGCTGGGCATCGAACAAGCCGCCGTGATGGCGACTTCCGCGGGAGGGACCTCCGCGATCCGGTTTGCCTTGCGGTATCCGGACCGTTGTTCCGCCCTGGTATTGATCTCCTCGAATGCCCCGGGTGGGAGCGAAGCCGCCCTGCCGCCAAAGTCATTGGCGAAGGTGCTGTTCGGGTCGGATTTCATCTTTTGGCTGTTGACGACTTTCTTCCGTTCAAGCATGAAGACTATCATGGGAGTGCCGAAAGGGTCCGAACTGACTCCTGGACAGGAAGCCGACGTGACTGAAGTAATGAAAACCATTTTGCCTGTTCGTCTCCGTTCCGACGGCGCTGTCTTCGACATGTACGTTTCGAATCCGGATATAGACACGGGTTATCCCCTGGAGGAAATCACCGTGCCGGTCCTGGTCATCAACGCTGTCGATGATCCCCTGGCGCTCTACGAAAATGCCCGATCGATGGCGGATAGAATTCCGGACGCGAAACTACTCACGATCGAGAGCGGCGGTCATATGTTGCTTGGATACAAGGAAAGAGTCAGGTCGGAGATAGCGGCGTTCCTTGAGCGACACGCTTCAACCGGGCAATATGTGAATGAACGGAGTTATGAGAAGTATCCATAAAGATATTGAAAGCAGGGTTCGTGTATGCGCGTTCTAAAAAATCTCCTTGAAAACAACCGGAAATGGGCGGAAAAGGTAAAAAAGCTCGATCCCGGATTTTTCCTGAGCTTGTCGAAGAAGCAAAATCCCGAATACCTGTGGATCGGTTGCTCGGACAGCCGCGTACCGGCAAACGAAATCGTCAACATGCCCCCGGGTACGATGTTCGTACATCGAAACATTGCAAATATCGTAAACGAGGATGATTTGAATTGTCGCTCCGTTATTCAGTATGCCGTGGAAGTGTTAAAGGTAAAGCATATTATCATTTGCGGGCACTACGGTTGCGGTGGCATCCAGGCGGTCATAGACGGGAGTGGATATGGGGCGATCGACGTATGGCTGCAAAACGTTAATGAACTCTATCACAAACACAAGACGGCAATGGGTGCTCTTCAGGAGAAGGATAAAATCAATTTACTGTGTGAGCTCAACGTAACCGGGCAGGTTGCCAATATATGCCGCATGACAATCGTTCAAAGCGCGTGGGACAAGGGGCAGAAGTTAGCGGTACATGGCTGGATATACAACCTCGAAGACGGGTTGTTGAAGGACCTGAATGTCTGCGTTGCGAACAAGGAGGAAATGTCCAAAATGCAAGGAATCGAGGGACGTCGGTGAACAGAATACTTGCCGGATTTCTCGAGAAATGGTGCTCCGATGACGGTTGAGACGTCGGGCGATCGCGGTCTGGCTCAGTTATGAGGCCAAACCAACGCTGATGTGTTCTTGTTTTTCAGGGGTTAGTCTCGCATAGGCCATAGTATGACAGAATACGGATTTTGCCCGTCTCCGTGTTGCACTAGATTCTTGAACTCAAGCATCCAAAACCATCTCCATGTGCGCCACAAAATCACTGTTCTGCTCCAGTGGAATTACCCAGCATTATTTGCGCCAAGGCTTGATTTCGTTTTTTTTAACACCCGGCGAACGGTTTCGTGCGAAATACTGTCAATATATTGTAACTCAACCATTTTGTCTGCCAGTAACCGCAAGGACCAACGAGAATATCCGACCGGAGGTTCACTGCAACTCAAGG
>JAJRXL010000493.1 GCA_024276335.1 Bacteroidota bacterium | reverse complement strand
CGCGGCGGTGTACCATGTCTCTCCCGCAGGCGACGACAATAACCCCGGGACGGCGCAGCTTCCCTGGGCAACCATCCAGCGCGGCGCGGACGTGGCTCTGGCGGGCGACACGGTGTACATCCACGGCGGCACGTACCACGAGGGCGCCATCACTCCCGCCCATTCGGGTTCCATCGCCGGGGGCTGGATCGTGTTCTCCGCATGGCCCGGCGAGCGGACGGTGATCGATGGCGCCGGCAGCGGAAGCTCCACCAGCATCATTCTCTCCCGTAATTCTTACATCGAGCTGCGGGGACTCGAGGTGGCCAACTTCTCGGATACGGGTATCTGGATCGAGTACTGCGACTACATACGGTTGACCGACTGCATTGTGCACGACGTGGTTTACGGCATCGGCGTGTCCTACGGTTCCTATGACTTCGAGCTGCGGGGCGTGGAGATCTACAATTTCCGCCTGTACGGGTTCGACGCCTCCCCCGACGGCGGACTGCCCTGCTACAACGGGTATTTCTTCCAGTGCAAGGCATACGCAGGAAACGACCGCCAGCAGAACGTGGACGGCTTCGCCCTCGGTCATGGCGATCAGTACGGGTTCGTGTTCGAGCAGTGCGAAGTGTACAACGTGTTCGATGGCTTCGACATCAGCGCCCGCAAAACGACGCTGAGCCGGTGCCTGGCCCGCGACTGCTGGAACGGTGGCTACAAGTTGTGGCAGGACGACATCCGACTGGTCAACTGCCTCGGGTTCCACAACGCCGTCACCAACGTGGAACTGGACTGGAGCGGGACGCCCAAGCGGGTCACCCTTCAGAACTGCACTTTTCACGATGCGGGAACGTTCAACGTGTGGGTGGAAAATTCAGCGGACTCACTGTTCATGACGAACTGCATACTGTCCGGCGGCGACAACATCGGGTTGTGTTTCGAACAGCGGGATGTGCGTCGGTACCGCGGGGATTACAATCTTTTCCACAACGACAACGCGGCCCGGGCCGTCACGGTGGGATACGAGGATGAATTCTCGCTCGACGATGTGCGCGCGGGAGCATGGAAGGCGTACAGCGGACGGGATGCGTATTCCCGGGTGGTCGCCGACGCGATGCAAATCTATAAGGACGCGATGCAATACAACTTGCGCCTGTTTAAGAAAAGCGCGGCTGTGGACCACGGAACATCACAAGGCGCTCCACCGGTGGATTATGACGGCAACCCCCGGCCGGAGGGCGCGGGATACGACATCGGCGCGTTTGAGTGGCAGGGAGGAACCACGGATGTGGCGCGTGAGCGAGTTAGTTACGTTCGAAACCTTCTCCAGGTGGAGATATTTCCACAGCCCGCCCGCGGTCGCGTGGAGCTGAGAATCACTGCCGCTGTTTCGGGCAGTGTAGAGGTCGCCATTTTCGATGTGACGGGAAGGCAACTCGCCGCGTTCCGTAGCCGCGTTGTCACCGATCAGGATATTTCATTTTCCTGGGACGGAGCAGGAAGCGAGGGGAGAAGCGTGACGCCCGGCGTGTATTTCTGCAGAGTGGCAATGGATGGAGGAGCGGTGGTAAAAGCGTTTGTGTTCAGCCCGTTTTGACAGGTACCGGTGACGACCGCTTCTGCTTCATTTGTAGCATTCGGCGTGATGACAGGAGTATTTGCGAGCGAATCCATATTGTTTCAAATCTTCCTTAGGTAGACAGTAAATACCGTCCATCTTGTCATTATTCAGCATACATATCGTACGCCTGGAGGAACTCTCACGAAGGTCCAAACGGACACTTTTAGATAATACCTTCAGCAGAAGCCCAACACTCAGATCCGTAATAAAACAGGTAGCAACCTCAGGTAATTTGGTTGAAGAAATCATTAAATTTCCCAGCAAGGAGAATGTTTTCTTCATCCGGCGTGATAACGGTGACGTTATCAAGTAAAGCCTTATTTTCCCACAATTCATCGTCAGCACAATCGCGAATAACCTCTTCACTTGTACTGTTATCAATCCAAATTAATTTTCCTCTGGTAGATAGTGAAT
>JAJRXL010000492.1 GCA_024276335.1 Bacteroidota bacterium | reverse complement strand
CGTTTACCTTGAATGGCAGCACGCTGGCAACAACCTTGATACTGAAACGAATATCTTCGGAAAGAGCCTGCACCTGGGGAATGCTTTCGAAATTATTTTCCGTGAAGTATTTGAATTGCACCGGTGATGAAAAATCCACCAGGTGCTGGTTTGCATCAACACGTGGGACTGTCGTCCGTGTATTCATATGTTCCATCAACTCTCCTTTACATAATCTTGAGCAAAAGGTGTATCTGCGGCGGGCAACACGTCGGGGAAAAGGATCAAACCTTTGCGCATCCTCTCTTTAAAGAAGATAAAAAATCCGGTATTAAAAACAAGAGTGGAAAGAGATGAACCCTAAACGTAATGGAAAATTCGGAAGGACGCAACAGCGGAACCCCTGAGAGTATTGGCTTCCAACCGTTTTTTCACATTATCAAGTAGCCGGGATTGCATCCGGTCTCTTTCGTCGCCCGGAAAGAACAGGAACTATGAGAGCCAACCTCTCCAGTTACAGTTGTGGCAACGGTAAATCCGGCGAGAGGTCATTTTTTTTCGCACTCGTTCAGCCAGGTTTTTGCTGTGAGAGCGAAAGAGTGTCGATCGGCCACAAGCGGGACATTTCCTTCCGTGACGCGATTGACGATGATGGGGAATGAAATCAACATTCGTCTGATAGGGGCGAATTTCTCGAATATCGTTGGGGTCGAATTCAATATGATATTTCCATACATCGTTGTTCTCATCGGCATCAGGGGTTTCGACCGGAGCCTTTGCATCAGGGGTGTCAACCGGATCCTTTGCATCAGGGGTGTCAACCGGATCCTTTGCATCAAAGTGCATCACCGTATGCGGTGGTTGGACTTCGACATCAGAAACAACGGGGTCACCAACGTAACCAAGATCGAACGACGGAACAGGCAAAGGATTCTCTTCTACCGAAAACGCATCATCGCTCTGCTTGTAGTCGTAATTGAGTTTCACCGGATCGATCCACACCCGAAAATTACAGGAATGGCACCGATACGGACGTTTCTGGGTGTACTCCTTCCGGAATTCCTCCCACTTGCTCCTGGCCCGCGACCTGTGAAACTCGTATTCCCCGCACTGGGGACAACGCGCCTTATCATGAATGTTTTTAAACCACTGATGCGGCATTTTCTAACCCTCACAATGTCCTTCATATGAATGTACAAAAAAATATTTTCATAACGTCAACGACCTATTGTTGAATCCGGGGCAGTTTTTCACAATCCACGTCGTGTTGTTAAAGGAGGGGGCATTTGATATATTGATTATTAAAGCGGAATAAAAAAACGGGGTTTTGCTTCGTACGAACCTTACCAGATGGTCGATATCCTCTCTTCTGAAAACACCCCCCTCCAAAAACGCCACGAGGATTTTGAACGGGAAGCCCTTCCGCACATCAACGCGTTGTACAACTTTGCATTGCGGATGACGGGAAACGCGGATGACGCCAACGATCTTGTCCAGGAAACTTTTCTCAAGGCGTATCGATTCTTCGATAAATTCGAACAAGGAACAAATTGCAAAGCCTGGCTGTTTCGCATAATGAAGAATTCGTATATCAACCTCTACCGCAAAAAGACAAAGGAGCCCGATAAGGTTGACTACGACGAGATTAAAGATTTCTACAACATTATCAAGTCTTCTTACACCGATTCACATGACTTGCAGGAAAAGCTCTTCGACAATCTCTTCGATGATGATATCACGCGCGCGATCGAGTCCCTTCCCGAGGATTTCCGTACGGTGGTAATTCTGAGCGATCTGGAAGAATTCTCGTACGAGGAGATTGCCGATTTCGTCGAGTGCCCTGTTGGCACGGTGCGCTCGCGTCTGCACCGGGGGCGCAAACTCCTTCGCGCCAGGTTGTTCGAATACGCTCGCAGAAGAGGATACGTGGAATCAGAAGCAGCGGAAGCTCCAGCGTCCGATGAATAAAATGACCCTGATACTATCATGAATTTCGCCACGATGAATTGCCGGCAAGTTGAGCGATTCCTCAGCGCCTTCGTGGACATGGATTTCAGCGGGCTGACCCCGACGGAAATCGTTTCTCTGGAAAAGAACATCCACGACTGTCCCGACTGCTCACGTGAACTTCGACTCGATATCGCGACAAAATCGTATCTTCGTAAACGACACACGGAAACGCCATGCCCGCAGCCGACAATCGACAGCGTGGTGGCATTCGTGTATCATATATATCAATCAATGAAAGCTTCATATTCCATGGATCGCCATGCCGGAAATTAAACGTATTCTCGTTCCCATCGATTTCTCCGAAGCTTCCAACGTGGCTCTTGCAACCGCCATAGATTTTGCCCATGATTACAACGCAGAGCTATTCGTCCTGCACGTGTACAGCGATCTCATGCCGGTGCTGTCTATGCGAACGCTCGACCTGGACGAGCATTCCGTGGAGGAAATTCAAAAAACTGAAGCTATGGATAACATCGATGCCGCCCTCTCGCGTTTTACCTTTCAGGTCCCTGTGCACAAGCTTATTCGTAAAGGTGTGCCCTCCCAGGAAATTGTTCGGTCAGCAAACGAGGTCATGGCCAATTTAATCGTCATCGGCACGCACGGACGCACCGGCCTGTCCCACGTCTTGATCGGAAGTTGCGCGGAAAGAGTAGTCCGCTCCTCGGATTGCCCTGTCTTGACCGTCCGATCCATACCGCTACCGAAAACCGACACCGGCTAATAATCAGTTCTTCTCCAACTACCAGTGAAAAACTATATGATCAAGACACTTCCTTTACGGCGAACAATCACGATCTTCCTCTTCAGCATAACCGTTGCCATGATACAATCAGGGTGCAGCGATCAACAGAAGCAGCGGGAACATGGCCGTCAGGTTTCCGAAACGCAAACCCTGCGCTATGACAATGAAATTCACCTGGCAAATATTCGCCAGTTGACATTCGGTGGCGAGAACGCCGAAGCGTATTTCTCGTTTGATGAAACGAAACTCATCTACCAGTCCACCAGGGGCGATTTACAATGCGATCAGATTTTTGTCATGACCATTGATGGCAATGACAAAACGATGGTTAGCTCGGGAAAAGGCCGCACGACCTGCGCTTTCTGGTTCCCGGACGGCCAACGGATTCTCTACTCTTCAACACATGCATCCGGCGTGGACTGTCCGCCGCTCCCTGATCGTTCAAAAGGGTACGTTTGGAAGCTCTACCCGGAATACGACATCTACACTGCCAACGCCGACGGATCACACGTAACGGTCCTAAGTGCAACACCCGGCTACGACGCCGAAGCGACGATTTCTCCGCTCGGCGACAAGATCGTTTTCACCTCCACACGTGACGGGGACCCGGAAATCTACACGATGAATCTTGACGGGACCGGCGTAAAACGATTGACGTTTACTAAAGGATACGATGGCGGCCCGTTCTTTTCCTGGGACGGGAAATCGATTGTATACAGGGCCAATCATCCGGAAGGTGCTGAAGAAATGGCGACCTATGAAGAGATCGTCAAGGAGCATCTTGTCCGTCCGACGAGGCTGGAAATTTTCACAATGGATGCAGACGGGAAAAACCAACGACAGGTTACCAGTAATGGAAAGGCCAACTTCGCTCCGTTTTTCCACCCGGACGGAAAGCGAATCATCTTCTCATCCAATCTCGCCGATCCCAAGGGCCGGAATTTCGACCTGTTTATCATCAACGTTGACGGCACGGGGTTGGAGCGCATTACTTATTGCGAATCTTTCGATGGTTTTCCCATGTTTAGCCGGGATGGAAAAAGAATCGTCTTTTGCTCGAATCGCAACAATGCAAAACCGGGCGACACAAACGTATTCATTGCCGATTGGATAGACTAACAGTTAAAGTTTTTCAGTTACAGACGTGTGGAGAATGAGACCATGACCAATCAAAAAATCCTGATGCTGATTGTTGCCGCGCTGCTCCTGGTATCGGGATCATTTGCACAGTCGTTGCCACCTGTGCCCACGACAACAAATGCGATTACCGCCGACGATGCAGTCCGACACATCAGTTTCCTGGCCGCCGATTCACTCGAAGGCCGCGGTACCGCTACCCGCGCTCTCGAGGTCTGCGCAGAGTATCTTGCGCGTGAATACGCACACTTCGGCCTTCAGCCCCTTGGTGAAAACGGTTCGTACATGCAGTCGTTCGAAGTGGTTACCGACATCAAGTTAGGGAAAAACAATACCCTTGCCCTGACCAGAGACGGCGCCACGACAACTTTTTCCGTTGACGAGGATTACCGACCGATCGGTTTTACGACCAACAGCACGGTATCAGGCCCGGTTGCTTTCGTGGGATATGGCCTGTCCGTTCCTTCCGTTGGTTACGACGACTATGAGGGGATCGACGTCAAAGGGAGGATCGTCCTGGCCATGCGACATCACCCCGAGTACGACAACCCTCATTCCAAGTTGGATAGTTATGCCGGGTTGAGAAGCAAGGCCGCCTATGCCCGGGAAGCCAAGGCCCTCGCTCTCCTGCTGGTTAATCCCGACCAGGAACAGGATGAACTGGTGGACCTGAAATTCGATAATTCCCGGTCGCGTTCCGGCATCCCCATTATCAGTATATCACGAAAACTGGCGAATGAGATACTCAAACCGACAGGAATTACCCTGGAGAAACTGCGGGCACAAATCGATTCGACGATGAAACCCATGTCCATGGACATCAACAACACCGAGATTTCTCTGAGCACCGATGTCATCAACATCAAGAAAAGCACCTCCAACGTCATCGCCCTCCTTCCCGGTTCCGACCCGGTTCTGAAAAACGAGTACATTGTCATTGGAGCGCACTACGATCACCTCGGCTGGGGCCAGGATGGCTCGCTGTACCGGGGAAAAACTCCCATGGTCCATAACGGAGCCGACGACAACGCTTCGGGCGTCTCCGGATGCCTCGAACTTGCGGAGTACTTTGCCAAGAACGCGGCAGGGCTCAGGCGCTCATTGGTTTTCATCAACTTCAGCGGTGAAGAGATGGGATTGCTGGGCTCACGCTGGTTCGTCAACCACCCAACCGTCGAATTGAAATCCATCGCGGCCATGATCAACCTGGACATGATCGGCCGCATGGTCGACAGCACGCGTGAGGTCAACGCCCAGGGCATCGGCACCTCGCCGATATGGAAAGACCTCCTGACAAAAATCAACGGAAAATACAACTTCTCCATCAAGTACATTCCCGACGGCACCGGTCCCAGCGACCACGCTTCGTTTTACAGCAAGAACATCCCGACGTT
>JAJRXL010000491.1 GCA_024276335.1 Bacteroidota bacterium | reverse complement strand
CCCCCCTTCGACGAGAAGACAACGGTAAATTTATCCGTCTCGACCGTGAACGTCTTTTCCGATCCTTTTGCCAGATGTGCGAAATATGACCCATACACGGAGTCGATATCCGCCCCGGATACCACGTGTTTTTTCTTAACCGGTGGGAGATTTTCCTCACTTTTTTCCTTCTTTTCAGGGACCGGTTTTTCCACTTGCGTTTTCTTGATCGTTGTATCAACCGGCACTGGTTGCTTGAATTCTTCCGGCTTAGGAGTATTCATGTACATCCATACCATCAGAATTAATGCAATCGCGATGAAACCAATAACGGATTTCTTATCCATTTTTTTCTTCTTACTTATGGAACAGGATCATATCCACCCGGTCGAAACGGGTGACATCTCAGAATGCGCTTTATTCCCATCCACACACCCTTGACACCATATTTTTCTATGGCTTCTTTCGTGTATTGTGAACAAGTTGGGTGAAATCGACAGGAGGAAGGCATGTACGGCGAAAGTATCTTCTGGTAGACAATAATCGGGGTGATTAAAAGATATCGTCCTACTCGTTGAACTCCGTCTCGATGACGCGTCTTGTGAGCTCGAGTATTATTTGTTGTATCGCTTTTTTGATACATGTATACTTTTGCTGTTTGCGACTATTCGTATCAACAAACATAATGACGCAGGAAATCATTACGTTCTTTTTTCGACATGCTTTATCCAACGGGTAATATTCCTGTCGAAAGGCCTCCCGCAATCGTCGCCGGATTTTGTTTCGCTGGACTTTCGTCCGTGTTCTTCTCGTTGTGAACCCTGCCCGGCACCCCCCCTTTTTCTTTTCAACAATAAAAAAACATCGTAGCGGTTGTGACGCTACGACTGAACCTGAGGAAATTACGTGTTGAAAAGATCTATAACCTTTCAGGATTCGCTCTCGGGGAAAGCGGTATCCCGATAGGGTTTTAGAATCGCGGCTCGTCGCTGACGGTGAGTCTCTTTCTCCCTTTTGCCCTTCGACGGGCGAGAACCTTGCGTCCATTTGCTGTCGCCATCCGGGCCCTGAATCCGTGTTTGTTTCTTCTTTTCCTTCTACTCGGCTGATATGTTCTTTTCATGGCTGGTACTTAAAAGCTGTATTGACAGGTAAAACAGGACTATCATACAAAGGTCTGAAATTTTTGCTTTCGTTGCAAATCAATCGTACCAAAAAACCTTTCTACTCGCCACAAAAATGCGAGGTGCCTCCGTGCCCGCACCCTGTGCAACCTATCCTCGTTCCGTCTTCAGCAACAGGATGAAGAACGGCGCGCCGATCACCGCCGTGACAGCTCCGACAGGCAATTCCACCGGCGCCAGGAGCATGCGCGCCAGAAGGTCTGCCAACACCAAGACGATTCCTCCGACCAGAAAGGACGCCGGGATCAAGACCCGGTGATCCGGACCGAAGAGCTTTCTGCAGACATGGGGAACGATCAACCCCACGAAGCCGATTGCTCCGCTAAGACTTACCAGCACTCCCGTTATCAGCGACGCGACCACGTACGAGAGAATCACGACTTTCCTCACCGGTACACCTAGTTGCAACGCGGTCTCCTCGCCCAGGGCGATTGCATTGTACGCGTGCGCCATGAGATAGAGAACGAAAACGACGACCGCCATGAAGGGGACCAGAACAATAACAGAAATCGATTGCGCCATACCAAGGTTACCCAATAACCAGAACAGCACGTTCCTGACCGGGTCGCCAATCACGACCACGAGCGCCAACACGATTGCCGAGAGGAACGCTCCCACCATGACTCCGGCAAGCAAGAGAATTTCACTTTCCAGGACGCCGCTCTTCATCCCGATCATGTAAACTAAGACGACAACCAACAACGCACCGATAAATGCGAACAACGACATCGCCCCGGCAAACCAGGACGCCACGCCGAGAGCCATGGAAATCAGCGCACCTACCGATGCGCCCCCGCTTATGCCAAGAATGTAGGGTTCTGCCAGGGGGTTGCGCAAAAGGACTTGAAAGACAACCCCGGCAACCGCAAGGCCTCCTCCGACCAACACGCCCAGTAGCACCCGTGGCATGCGTATATCGATCAACACCGTCGCATAGAGGTCCCGATCATGATAATGAGGATTAAAAAGCGAGATAATAATTCTGAGAATATCTTTCGGGCTGATGGAAACGGAACCGATCGAAAGAGAAACGACACAGGCCACACTCAGTACCGCCGCAAGGGAAATCACCATCCAGGCAACTGATCGCGTGGTATGAACCCTGAAAACCGTCATTCAACAAATCTTCATGATGACGCATTCATGAGCTTCCAGCACAAATCCTTAAACACTTCGAGGTTCAGCGCGGTAAGGGACGAGATTTCAATCACTTCGACAGGATGAAGCTCTCTTTTCAATGATTCAATGTTTTTCCTGATTTCATCCGTCGCGACATCCATCTTGGTCATCGTAACGAATCTCGGTTTTCGCAGCAGATCCGGTTTGAATTTTTCCATCTCCTCCAAGAGAGCGTTGTACACCGCTTGATAATTCTTTTCCATACAATCTATAAGGATTGCAATAACCGATGTCCGCTCAATATGACGAAGAAACTGGTGACCGAGCCCCTTACCGGCATGTGCCCCCTCGATGAGCCCCGGTATATCCGCGATCACCATGCTTTTGTATTCGGCGTACTGAACGATACCCAAGTTTGGAACAAGTGTCGTGAAAGGGTAATCCGCGATCTTGGGTCGTGCATTGGAAAGCACGGAAATAAGCGTGGATTTACCGGCATTCGGAAAACCGACCAATCCAACATCTGCAAGCAATTTCAGTTCGAGCAGTAATTTCCGCGCTTCTCCCGGCCTCCCTTCTTCCGCCTTTCGCGGGGCCTGGTTTGTCGACGTAGCAAATTGCGCATTGCCACGTCCGCCTTTCCCCCCCCTCGCGACAATGACCTCCTGGTCGTGCTCCGTCACGTCCGCCAATATTTCCCCCGTCTCTTCATCCCGCACAACGGTGCCACACGGAACGTCAATGACAATATCTTTTCCGCTCTTTCCATCTTTAAGAGCGGGCTTTCCCGGCACACCGTTTTGCGCTTTGTAAAACCTTCGGTACCGGTGATCGACCAGTGTTCGCAAGTTCCGGTTTCCTCGAATAATTACGTGCCCGCCACGGCCTCCATTGCCACCGTCCGGTCCACCTTTAGGTACGTACTTTTCGCGTCTAAAACTTACGCATCCGTCACCACCGTTACCAGCGGTGACGTGTATAGTTACTTGATCAATGAACATGTGCGGTGTTAATTCTTCGGCAGGTAACGCTTGTAAATATCGTCGATGAACTTCACCGCAATGCGCGAGTACATGTCAACATCGTGGCGAATGAACAACTCGTCAATGAATTCTGACGCATCCCGCCAGGTGGATTTTGCATTCAGTGTATCCAACGCTCTTTCATATGCTTCTTCATCGCGATGGAAGATTTTCCGGATATATTTTCTCCGGTCGGCGGATTTGATGAAGTCGCGCAGATCGCCGTATTCTTTGATGACTTCTGTGGCGTCAACAGCGGGCAGTAATTCTTCCCCGGTATCCGTATCCTCGTGCTCTTCTTCCGCTTCCTCTGTTTCCGCGAAGATATCGGTCGTTTCCCCCTCTTCCACTTCGCCGTTCACATATTCAAATTCGATACCCTCGATTTCATCAACAGCTTCCTCTTTCCCTACCGCGGGTTTGTCGTCAAGATTGATTTCTTCTATGCTATCTTTTTT
>JAJRXL010000490.1 GCA_024276335.1 Bacteroidota bacterium | reverse complement strand
TTAGCTACCAGTGTGAACGATCCCGATGGAGTCAGGATTCCCGGCATAAAAAAAGTGTCGCGCGCCCGACATTTCGCGCTTTGCTCTCCAGCAACTTCGAAAAAACGGGGCAAAACCTTCTTCCTGTTCCGTCCTTTGAATTAATTTTGATACCTTGTATAAACCTGTACGCTTTCGTTGCGCGCCGTGCGCGGGCATTTGCGGATCGGGTTCATGACTGTTTGCACAACAAGTGGAGGAACGGAGCGAG
This sequence comes from Bacteroidota bacterium, assembly GCA_024276335.1. Classification (GTDB taxonomy): domain Bacteria; phylum Bacteroidota; class Ignavibacteria; order SZUA-365; family JAADGX01; genus JAADGX01. The sequence continues at coordinate 5,052 of JAJRXL010000490.1, read as the reverse complement.
GATGGCGAGAAAACCCAACTACAATTACGAAAAACGGCAAAGAGAGATAGCCAAGCGAAAAAAGAAAGAACAAAAGCGGCAGAACAAGCTGAAAAACAAGAACAAAGAGCAGGAAGAAAATACCGGTCAATCTTCCGGCGAAGAGACCAAGGCGCCCGAGTAACCGCCGGCGGGTGAGAAGGAGAAAAAGATGTTACCGTCTTAGACGGGCGGACACCATGTTGTCCGAGATACAGGATCATCCTCAATATCTTTATCTTTTGCATTGCGAGGAAAGAGCAAAGTTCGATGTCGGAACAAACACATGATCCGGAAGTCGTTCTCGCCCTCTGTGCGAGTGGTCCGACCGAGTTGGAAGAAGCGGTAGCCGGTCTCACGGAGGCGGAGCTGGACATGTCCCTGAATACCGCCAACTGGACGATTCGACAGATAGTGCATCCCGTTGTTGACGGAGATGATATCTGGGAGACCTTCGTAAAAATTGCTCTCGGGACCAACGAAGCCGTATTCAGCTTGCAGTGGTACTGGGACGTTCCGCAGACGCAGTGGGCGGAGAGGTGGGCTTACGTACAACGGGAGATTGGACCATCGCTGGAGTTGTTTGCGGCAAACCGCCGCCATATCGTCCAGTTGGTGCGCGCGGCAGCGGATACCTGGAACAGGTCGATAGCGGTGAAATGGCCGAAGCACGGAGAAGAACGTGTGACGGTCGGGTGGGTGATCGAGATGCAGGCAGACCATCTGACGAGTCACGTAAATTCCATACGTAAAATTCGACAGGCACACGGTCTCTGAGTTGATAGAACTTTCAGGTGCGGAAAAGATGAAAAGCGCCCCTGGCATGGTTTGCGACACATGATCGCTAAGCGTTTTCGGAATTGTTCCTGAACAAGTACACTGAGAAAAAATGCATCGATACGCGTACTTCTACTTCATGGCCGCGGAGCCGGAGAGAATTCGGGAGGCTATCCCCAGGCATGTCGCCTATTGGAAAAATCTGGACCTGCCGGGTTACATTGGCGGCCCGTTCGCAGACAGGAGCGGCGGCCTGATTATTTTTTCCGCGCCGGACAGCGCGACCGCGGAGGCGCTGGTTCTGCACGACCCCTTCCAGGAAGCCGGCGTGATTGAGAAGCACTGGCTCAAGGAGTGGTTGCCGGAGTAAGCGCTTCCCGGCGACTCGCCCCAAGAGCACGGACTGCCGTAAAGATTCATTTTGAGCAGGACCGCTTTTACCGTCGATACTTCTAAAACCCCGGTCACTTGTTGTCAATGCGAGTCCGCGACGAGCTGATGAAGCATTTTCGTTCGAATTCGTATTGGCCAGTTGTTAGAAACATTCATGTAAACTGATTCACGAGAACGATTCGTGCGACGGTCTGGAGTGATTTGGCTCTGATTATATCGTTTATTACTTTTTCGATGTTGGTTGTTAAAAAATAACAGGGTTACGCGTTTAAAAGAGGTAAATCACATGGGTAAACTGGTTTGGGACGAAAGTTACAGTGTTGGAGTGAATATCTTGGACAAGCAGCACGCCATTGTTTTTGAAATGCTTAATAATTTGATGGAACGCGACGATATCACCGTGCGATCCGAGCCTTTGACCGCCGCCCTGACGACATTGACCACGTATGCCGCGAAGCATTTTAAGACCGAAGAACAATTAATGAAGGAATATGGATACCCGAAATTCAACGAACACGTTAAAACGCACATGCAATTCAGGTTGAAAATCATCGAATTAAGCAACGAGATGCTTTATCACAAGGAATCCGTCCCTGTTGAATTGTTTGCCTTCCTGAGAGAATGGTGGAGTAATCATATTTTGCAGGAGGATATGCAGTACAAGGCGTTTTTCAAAGAAAAGGGATTGGAGTAGCAGAAATTCCTACATCGTTCTTTATAAAGTCGCCGGTTCTTCAAATTGTTATTCATCCTTGGCCCCCGTGGACCTCGGAAAAAGCGCTTCGTGGCGGATTCGCTCCCTGCTTCCATGATTTTCATCGAGCTTGAAACCTCTTCTGGTGGGGCATCCCATCGAGATTTGCCTGCCTTTCTCCCGTAAACTCCCGCCCGGTGATATTTCTGTCCGGTGTCCTTTCAGTGCATAGTAATCCACCCGGCATCCGTTGTCGGACGACGGGTGGCATCATGACGCAAAAGTCTTGCGAACAGGTTGGTGCGCGGATACTACACTGGAGGTTTGTTTACCACGGTTTGTCGTGAACAGGCAGTGAACGCCGGGGTTCAGAGATTGAGGGTAAATTGCGACCGGACGAGGAAAGTCGAGGACGCTCCCGCGGCGGTCGGCATGGCCAGCTCGCCGTTGACCTGGAAGCGCGCGTGTTTCCCGAAATAGACGGCGGGGCCGAAGCGCAGGTGAATGCTCTCATCGTCCGCCAGGTCGGCATTCGGTTCGACGTAGCTCACGCCTGCCGCCAGTTCGAGAGCATCTACAAGACCGGTATTCTCCTTTTTGAACCGGTGGCGCCAGCGCCCCGTGATATCGGCGAGAAGGAAGGACTGGTCCGTGCCGCCCGTGAGCTCGGCGCTTTTTGACCCGAGAGCGAGCCCTCCTTCGACGTCGAGCCCGAGCGGAAGGTACACGCCGAAGTCGGCGGCGAGAAGAGAGGCCGTCCCCCGGCTGTCCAGGGAATCGACGTTCACGCCCAGGCTGTTGGAGACGCCAGAAATGCCGACCTGGAAATGCTTGCCCAGGAAGGCGTTCAGTCGTCCGGAAACCATTTTTCCGTTGTTGACCGACATGGTTTTCGATCTGCTCGCATCCTCGCGCCCGCCTTCACCGGCACCGTTCGAGTAATTCACGGCAAAAGAAAGTCCCTTGAAAAGCTTGCCATTTAGTTCCACGCCGATGTGCCGGGCCGAGAGCAGTTCGTCGACCAGGAACTCCGCCGCGGCGCTGCGCTCGACCAGCAAGAGGTTTGCCGAGGAACGCAGTTCCTCCCTCCATACCGGTACCTTGAACTGGCCGAAACGAAAAGCAACATTCTTTGCCAGCTTGAACTTGCCCACCGCGTCCTTGAGACGTGGCTTGTTGTCCCGGACATCGATTTGGATTTTCGCCTGCACCCAGGAATTCAACGTCACCTTCGTTTGCAAGCGCGCCCGCCGGATGCGGAACCCGTTGTTGGTCGAAGAAGCGTCGGCTTCCCTGTCGGTGTCGTACGTGTGTTGTAACTGGATCCTTCCGGAGAGGTCCCATTTCACCGCGTTGGAAGATGAGACCTCTTGTGCGTCGGCGCGAGTGCCTGCCAGCAGTAATACGACCGCAAGTACGGGCGCGATTCGCATGATCTTCATAAGAAACTCCTCGTTGATTTTGACGATATGGCCGGTTTTCATGAGCCCCGGCCACGTGTTCGGGTTTATTTTACAATTTCAATGTTAGGTTTGTGTTTGAATGTGAGATTACGGTAGCAAACGTGTTAGTTTTCCATGTGATGCGCGGGAGCCGGATACGGTTCCGTCCATTCCCGGCATGTATTTCGAGACCACCGGATCTGTCGTCATTCCCTTCCCACCGCAGGGTGGTTGTTTCGCCGGAGGGCGCATTTTCCGTAGGGAGCTCTTCACGGCGCGGTAAAAGCGGGAATCCGTGACTTTGCTTACAAGACGTGCTTACTACAACGTCACACTGAGCGGGGCCAATACAGCGCATCACTGATTAGACACACCCACGGCGTAGTCGAAGTGTGGGTGGAGCGCCACGGGCGGGTATTCAAACATGAACGAAGCCTTGAGGGGTGCCGCCACACAGCGGCCGCTTTTCGCGAAAGGACGACTCCGTATCGGGGAAGGGCGAAGGCGACTCCAACCGGGGAAGTATCCTCCGCGCACACCCGCGGCATCCGGAACGTTGAATTGACACGGGATATGCACCTGTCGAGTCAAGTAAGTTCTCCTGCCAGCGCAACCAAGGTTACCGGTATAGTAGGTGAATCTCGACAGCCTTGCAAGAGGAGCCGTTTTCCGTGTACCGGCTTGACATCCCCTCGCTTTTTGGTTAGGTTTTACCGGGATCGGAGATGCAGGGATATCCACGAGACACGGAAGTTCGTCCACGCACCGCGTAAATCCACTACGGACGCGGGCCAGAGAGACGAAAGCGTCCTTTCACGATTGAAAAGACGGAAAGCGGTCTTCGGCGGCGGTTGACCTGCCGTATTGATCGTCGTGTCGGGTGCCCGCGCATCCCGGGCTTGTACAGGTTCACACGTCATCTCACATAGAAGGATGGTTGCCCCATGAAAGAAAAGCAATTCGAGGAAGTCAGCGAAGCACAGATCGCGGTTCACTGGCAGGAAGAGGAGTATTTCCGCCCCCCCGCGCGGTTTATCGCCCAGGCATACATGACGGATCCCGGCATCTACGAGCGCTTCAGCCTGGAGAATTTTCCCGAGTGCTTCAAGGAATACGCCGACCTCCTGACATGGTACAAGTACTGGCATACGACCCTGGACACGAGCGATGCTCCCTGCTGGAAGTGGTTCGTCGGCGGCAGGATCAACGCCAGCTACAATTGCGTGGACAGGCATCTCGAAAAGTACGGAAATAAGGCGGCGCTTATCTTCGTGCCGTAACCCGAGGATGAACCGCACGTGGTCCTTACCTACCAGGAGCTCTACGTGCGGGTGAACGAGTTGGCGGCGCTGTTGCGGGACTCCCTCGGGCTCAAGGCGGGCGACCGCGTCACGCTCCACATGCCGATGGTTCCGGAGCTCCCGATCACCATGCTGGCCTGTGCCCGCCTCGGCGTCATTCACTCCGAGGTGTACGGTGGGTTCAGCGACAGGGCGTGCGGCGAGAGAATCGCGGACTCGGGAAGCCGCGTGCTGATTACCATAGACGGCTACTACAGGTCGGGCAAGCTGCTCGACCACAAGGAGAAATCCGACGTCGCGGTGAAGGTCGCGGAGGAAGAGGGTCAGGCGGTCGATAAAGTCCTGGTGTGGAGGCGGTATCCCGGTAAATATGTTTCCGGCACGCCGATGGTTGAAGGCCGTGATTACTTCATGGACGAGTTGCTCG
>JAJRXL010000489.1 GCA_024276335.1 Bacteroidota bacterium | reverse complement strand
TTCGAGTTCAAGGATACGGGAAATGACAATTGGGCGCTGGAGGTTTCGGTTAGTTCGACCCCCTTGCCTTTCATGAAAAAGATGGGCCCCATCACCGGATCGTTTTTCTTTGAAAGCACGGGGAAACTGGGAGGCAAGCTTGCTCTCATAAAAGAAACTACGCCCGGCTATGCAAATGATGTCACTTCGCTCACGCTGGGGAAATACCTCGCCGTCGATTTAACCTATCTCGGCGTACAACTGGCCTGGGTCAAAACGGTCGGTATGGATGATAACGGAAAACCGGACACCTCCTACGCATTTGACAATTCGCAAAGTTTCGTCGGCATCGCGGCGGATTTCTACTTGCCCTTCAGCAGCAAGACGTTGAGCGCAACGGGGAATCGCGTTGCCCTCGGGGATTACCAGAACCCTGGTCTCACTATTGATTTCAACGGAAAGGTGACGGCTAAATCCATCAACATTTCCGTCAACAAGAAGCTGGACCTTGGTCTGGTTTACATCAAACTTTCCATGCTGGGCTTAAATCTTTATCCATTTTCTCTTGAGCTATCAGGCGGTCTCGGGATCAATATTGCGGGCGCCGTCGAAGGAGAGCTCAAAATCCAGGGCTTGAAGATCGATTCTACCGGTGTCTTTACCAATTTCGCGAATGCGGTGGGCAAAGGTGGAAGCCTGACGATCCTGAAAGTGGTCAAGGCGGGTATTTCCAACATCGATTTTTCCGACAAACCCTCAACGCTCGACTTGCAGAAAAGCGACGGCAAAACCTCGAAAAAAACGACGATCAACGTCGATAGCTACTTCAATCTGGAAGGCGCGATTCTCAGCATCGGCGAGAACGGGTCGATTGGCAGCGGCGGATTTCAACGGCTCATGGTCTTTTCCTCCCAGGGCAACTCGAGCTTCATGCTCAACCAGGCGAAGATCAGCATCAAGAACGCGGTTGATCTCGTCATGGATCTTGAATACGTCAACCTCCCACAGCAAAAGACCCAATATCTCGCTGTTGGCGGCAAAGCGACAATCGTTCAGAAATACGAGGCTGTCATCTATGGCAAAATGGGCAAGGAATACGGCAAAACAACAGTCGGCATTTTCATCGCCGCCAATAACCTTCAGATTCCCATCGGCCCCGTCATGCTCGACGGACTGGGGGGCGGCTTCTTTTATAACCCGAGCACAAAAGACGTCAACACGGTGAAAACCCTGGCCGGGTTCAGCGAACCGAAACTCAACGCGAAGTTCGCAAGCTTTAAACCCGCGAGTTCCGGGCCCGGCAGTTTTGCCATTTTCATCTACGCAGGGATAGTGATCTCGGACAAGAGTCTTTTCCAGGGAAGGGCCCTGATGACCATCACCGGGAATTACTGGCAACTCGATGCCCAATTAAAGGCCATCAAGGAAATGGCCGAAGCGTATGCCCAACTGACGATAAGTTGGAACCCCGTGTATTTCGAGGGCAAAATCCAGGTGGGTGTCGATTTCATTCTCATAAAAGCTGAGAAAGAAAACAATTACTTCGCCGTCTATGCGTATAGCAAGAATACGTGGGGGATCACCGGCAAAACAAACGTCTCGTTATTCTACTTTATCAAGACTTCCTCCGAACTATACATTGGCAGTTCCGGTTTCCTGTTTGATCTCGCCTTCGAAGAGAGTATTGATGTCGGTGTTATCGAAGGCGGGATACGATATGAAACGATGGTCTGGTGGAAGGTAGGGGTTAGCTGGGGCGCTTATGCCAGCGTGAAAGCCTGGGGAGAAGTACTGTGGGGGTTGGTCGGGGCAGAGATTGGCCTGGAAGGCGCGTTTATCGGGCAACCAGAGTACGTCGTGTTCGCCGCCGGGCATCTGAAGGTGACCGTCGTCTGGGTGATAAGCTGGGAGGGCCGCGTCTGGATTGCCGTCGGAAAGGTCGGCTTTGACGGCGGCACCGGGAGCAACAGCAAGTACGATGACATCATTGCGGACGCCCGAAATACGGGTAAACAGATGAAATCCGAGATGGACAAGCTGGCAAAGGACCTGGAGAAAGCGCGAACTGCGATGTATACCCTAAGTGACAAGCAACGGGCGGCTGCCGGCCAGGCACTGATTACTTTGTCCGGAGGCGGCAATTTCGCCACTGCCCTGATCGGCTTTGCTATTAAGAAACTCTACGATGAAGACAGAAACATTGGAAACAAGAGCAATCATCCATATCTCAACAAAGTATTCGACTTGATCTGGGATCAAAAGGCCGTTCAGTTGGAAGCGCGCCGCCAACAACTGGAAAAAGACAAGCAAACCCTGACGAACGCGTTGAAGAACCTTGATACTGAAACACAGAACGTCCGGAAACGCCTGCAAGAAAAGAAAGATATCATCGAAGGGAAACTCCCGACGCTGGCCAGCCTCGGGAAATATGGAAATCCCGTCGGCAGCCCACAATACAAAACCGTGACCGTGAACGGCAAGACAAAGACCGTCAAAGTCGGTTACACTTTTGATGCGGCAAAAGCCCAAAAAATAACCGCAGGCATGAAGAAAGAAAAGCGGGATTACCTCAAGTACCGGCAACAGCTTTTATCCCTGGCAAAGAAATTTATCAGCAACCTCAAAGAGGTCGACGGCCTTCTTTACGGAAAGGATAATTCCGTTTCACACCTTGTGAATAACTTTACGTCCGTGTATCAGCATTCCAGCGCGTACTCCATGCACCTGTGGGATTATTTCAACACCCGTCAACAATGGGCTGCCAAGAAGGAAGGCCTGCTGATCGGTTGGAAGAGTCACATTGATGATGACCTCCGTCGCATTTCATTCACCGACCACTGGTGGAAAGTCCTGGCAGTCAAGAGGAATCTCGTCGTCAATACGTTGAAACAAGCCGGTGGAATTAAACAACTGCCTAAGATCGATACATCGAAACACTATGCTAACTGGGATTCCATTGTCGTAAATCTTGGCAGGGAAATGTGGTACGAAATACCGAAGGCAGGTTTCCATGTTACCGCACAAAATACGGCCCTCGCTCGCCAACAACATCTCAAGACCTATCAGGACAATCACAATATCCTACAGGCGAAGTGGAACCTGTTCACAATGACATCCGACAAGGTGTACAATCGCAAGGTCAAACTGTACACGCTCCTCTACGACCTCATGGATCAGCTCTCTCTCGAGGCTGGCACTCGCAAACTACAACCTGCACCGTCCGGAAACATGATTGTCGGAACAATTGTCGCATTCAATGTTTCAACCGGAAAATCACAACAGGCTTCGGGCATATCGGCAATCGGAAATGCAGGAAAGATATCGCAAGGAAACATTTCACCGGTCAACTTCGGCAAGGTCTCTCAGCAGAACATTCAGAAAACACAGAAACAGGCCGTACAAACCGGACAATACAAGGCCGCATGGGCACAGGAATGGGACTTCGAAAAAACCCGCAAGTACATAAAGAAACTCCTGCAGGTTCCGAAGATCACGCAGTTTACCGGCACTATGCGCAGCGATCCGAACACGATCGGTTACGCAACCCTATCCTTGCAATGGAAGGGCTCTCACCCGGTGGGGATTGCCGAATACAGTTTCGATATCCCGGGCTATTCACAACCAGTACAACTGTCGCAGATCATCCCCCCTTCGCCGACACCACCGAAAACAACGGTCTCACAGAAGCAGGCGGGGCAGATTAAAATCATCGACCAGAAAAAGCCGCACCTTGGCCAACAGGCAGGCACCCCCGCATTCGGCGGGCTCGTATCGAAGTACGGAAACACTGTGCAGTTCGGTCAGATTGGCACATCGGCAACGTACAATTCCTCTACTTTTAACAACACCCCCATACACGCGTGGCGATCCGTCGATTCGAAGACAAAATTGCTCGTTCCCTTCTTCTACGGAGTTCACAAATCCGGATCCTATGATATCTGGATTCGCGCACGCGGGGCCGGAGGATTGTCCCTTGAGCGCAAAGCAACCGTGACTATTGATTATGCCTACGCGGTGACAAAAGAAGACAGCGCCAAGGGGAGAGACGTAGGATCACCGACGAAATATTCGAGTCTCGATATAAGCGATACGACGCCACCCTCAATTCCCTCCGTTGATGACGGAGGAGATTTCACAAACAGCTCAACCCTGATATACGCGAAATGGAGCGCCGTCGATTACGAGTCCGGAGTCCAGGAATACCAATACCGCGTGGTGAATAGATCGGGCAAGTTTACGTACCAGGTACTGCCCTGGATTTCGGCGGGCGGTCAAACGGAGATGAACATTCGGCTCGATACACCGATGAAACCAGGTATTGTTTACTACGTCGAAGTAAAAGCCCGAAACGGCGCCGGCTTGTGGAGCAAAGTCGGCAGCTCGAACGGCATCCAGTTGAAAGATCCAACACCGCCTTCAAGACCAATTCTCACGGGTGTTATCCTTTCGGATACTCTCATCGCAAGGTGGACGTCGTCATCCGATCCCGAATCAGGAATACTCGGCTACCGCTACGCTCTGGGTACCGCCTCCGGTAAGGATGATGTTATCCCATGGACCGTGATCTCGAAAACGTCTCTGCATTTAAGCGCCGCCCATTTGAAAGCCATTGCGAAAAAACGGATCGTCAAGGGTGGGACGTATTACTTGTCCGTCCGGGCCGTGAACGGCATAAATGTCTCTTCCTCGATTTCTACTATTTCCGTGGTGGCAAAATGAAAACGATACAGCCACAAGGAATGATTTCACTATTGCGCTGGTATCACTTTTCGCTCCTTTTGCTCCTTCTTCCTTCTGTTTCGACGGCCCAGCCGGAACCTCTCCCGTTTTTCCTCGCATCGACGAACGACAGAGTTTACATCCTCGCGGTCGGCATGCCCAGGGGAACGGAAGGTTTCATGGTCTTTCGCAAAGGCCTCGACGACACGGAGTTCATGCCGATGACCCCGCTTCCGATTGTCCCCGTGATCGATCCGGATCGTGCGCGGTTCATGCTCGGCAAAGATTACTCCTGGGTGCTGCGCGCGTTACGCGTCGAGGACGCGTTCGACATCGTCCAGCGCCTCAGGTCCGATCCCGGTATCGCAGCGACGATCTCCTTTGCCAGTCTCAACGTCGCTCGCGTCGCAGGCCGCCTGTTCATCGACGACAGCGTAATGGCCGGTGAATCATACACTTACCGCGTTGATTTTCTTGACTACGACGGAAGCGTCCTCAAATCTTCCTCGCGCCGGGTAACGGTGCAGGATAAACAACCTCCGGCGCCGGAGAACATCAAAGTCACTGCCGGAGACAGCCAGGTTAAAATATCCTGGGAGTACCCGCCATACGAAGGCGACCCCGATGACATTACCATCGGATTCAATCTTTACCGCCGTACACGGGAAGGGGAATTCCGGAAGATAAACCGCGTCCTGGCGCTTCGCCAGGAAGACCTGAAATACCGGACGGATATCAATGTTGAAAACAACACCACCTACACGTACCACGTGCGCGCCGTTGATTTCATCGGCAGGGAGAGCCTGCCTTCCGTATATGCTACAGCGACTCCCAAGGATATTACGCCCCCTTCCTTCCCCGAAGGCCTGGACGCGATTTCGAAAGAAGGCGCCATCCTGCTTACCTGGCGCATGAACCTCGAGCTGGACCTCTCTCACTATGACGTGTATCGCAGCCTGGACATGCACGGCGAGTACGAAAAGATCAACGCCTCGCCAATCGCGGGCGATCATCCGCGCTATCTCGATACGACCGTCTTTGCCGGCCCGACGTACTTTTACCAGGTCAAGGCTGTTGATACATCCGGAAACGAGAGCGAATTCTCGAACATCATCACCGGGTTT
>JAJRXL010000488.1 GCA_024276335.1 Bacteroidota bacterium | reverse complement strand
GGTTCATGGAAGCGGGATTCGAACGTGAGAGGCTGCCGGAGGAAGGGAAAGCGGGACCTCTCAAGCGGAATCTTTTTCGCGCGAGACCGGAAGCGATTGACCATCCGCCGGAGATCCGGATTCTCTCCGCAGCAAATGCGCGGGGCGAAGCAGACCTGGCGGCGTGCGAGATCGTTGATTACCTTCGCGCTCACCCGGAAGCTTCGCCCGCCACTATTGCCGTCTGCTTTCCCGCCGGGACTTCCTACCCGCGATTGTTGAGGGATACGCTGTTCCAATACGACGTGCCGTTCAACATCACGGAGCGACCGTTGCTCGGCGACGTTCCCAGCGTGCTGGCGGCGCTGTCGCTGCTTCGCGTGCCGGTGGCGGGTTTCTATCGCGAGGACGTACTCCGGGCGCTTTCAAGCCCGTACTTCGATTTTTCCGGCTTGAAGGACAGGGAGAACCTCCGGCGGATCCTGGTTGAAACCGCCGTAGTACGCGGTCGGAACGCTTGGCTCCAAGCCCTGGCGCGTACACGGGACCAGGCCTCGAGGCTTGCCGGGGAGAGCGATGAAGACGAGGCGGGGGAGCGGATGGAATCGTGCGAAAACGCACTGCATGATTTCAATGTCTTCTGCGACCTGTTCACGGATTTCAGTGGAAACCGTGCTGCGGAGGAATGGGCGAAGCACGTGGCGGCGCTGCTAACAAGCGTACGCTACGAATGCTGTGTTCTTCTTCCGCCCGACACCATCCTGGCCGACCTGGAGCCCGATTCACCGGAAGCACAGGCCCTCGTCGGGGAATACGAACGCAACGTGCTGGCCGCGGCGGCCTTCATGGAGTTGCCGGATCGATTGGGACGATTCCTCGACGAACACATACTGGATGGACCGTGTGGGTTCGATCAATTTCTCGATTTCCTGCAAACCGCCGCCTCGGGCATTCGCGTCAACCTGCGGGAACGGGTGGGATCGGGTGTCCTGGTGACGGCGCTGGAGGAAATCCGTGGCCTGGAGATCGACCTCGTGTTCATCCTGGGCCTGGTTGACGGCGTGTTTCCGAAGCCCTACCGACCCGAGCGGTTCCTTGGCAAAAGGCTTCAGAAGACGGAAGCCTGGCACCGGACCGCGGAACGGTACCTGTTCATGCAGGTCGTGACCACGGCGCGGAGGAGTTGCATATGTACCTGGCCCCGGCTCGCCGACGACCGGGACAACGTGCGCAGCCGGTTCCTCGATACGCTGGCGGACGTGGCCGGGATCGACGAAAAGAACGCCGACCGGCGTTTTCCGGGGAGCGTTTTGCACTCCCGGCGCCAGGTCGAGCTCCTCGCGGGAACCATGACGAGGGTGGGGGCCGTCGTTCCGCCTGAACTTGCGCGCTACATCGACAATCGCCTTTCCACCCGGATGCGGCAGGCGGCGAGGCAGGATGGAGAAGGGACGATCCTGGCGGAGGAGACCGACGGTTACACGCCGCCGGATGTCTTTTCCGTCACCGAGCTGGAGTTGTACGCGCAGTGCCCGTTCAAGTACTTTGCCTCGCGGTTGCTCAGACTGCAGGCGATTACTCCTACCGAACCGGGGCTGAGTCCGCTGGTGAAGGGCGTCCTTGTTCACCGCATCGCGTTCGAGTTTTTTGTGGCCTTGCGTGAACAAAACCTGCTCCCCCTTTCGGGTGACGACCGAAAGCGAAAAGAAGTGGAAACCTTGCTGGCCCGCGTCGCCCGCGATCAGCTCGCCAGGGAGTCGGACAGTCACCCCTTTTTCCAGTTCGACGTGGATGCGTACTTCGGCGTGAGGAGCGAAGAGCTGGGGCCGGGCGTGCTCAAGACCTGGCTGGACATGGAATGGAACAGGGACGTTACCGTTGTGCCGCGGTACTTCGAGGTCGAGTTCGGCGGCCGGCGGCGCAGGGACCGGCAGAGCGACGCCGTGATCCGCAGTGACGCGCCGATCAGTCTGGATGGTCTGAAAATCCGCGGCAAGGTGGACCGTGTGGATGCCGGAGAAGGAGGATTTCTCATCATCGATTACAAAACCGGTCCGCCTCCGTCGCCGGTGGAAATTGAAAAATGTGTCAGCCTGCAAGTGCCCCTGTACCTGGCGGCGATGGCGGAGCTGCTGGCGGCTGTGGGCGAAGTTGAACCTGCACCGGTGGGTGGAGAGTACCGCTATATGGCTGGTCCCGGCGTAGTCGAGACGAAGTTCGCCATGATGAACAAGGAT
>JAJRXL010000487.1 GCA_024276335.1 Bacteroidota bacterium | reverse complement strand
TATTGAACGGATTCGTTTTTTCCGTATCGAACAGCGGTTTTCCGCACTGGAAGTTTTAGGATATCATCCGGAAGAAACAAAGTAGTAGTTCCACTGCTGTCGACGGCAAGCTGAGGTGTATTTCCTGGTATCACTCTCCCAACCTCGAATGGAAAGAACGTGAATCCATCGTATTCATAACGCATTATTAGAGTGTCAGTTGTAATAAACTGATATATCAATGTTGAAGTATATGAACCTGACCGGTTCTGTGCACCACAGACATATCTAACTCCCGAGGGAGTAGCAAATCCAATCGTTGGTTCTGACGGATTGCCTATCGGCGCTCGTCCTATATTCAAAAAAAGAGATGAAAAACCGGTAGTATCAACCTTCCTCACGTCAATCGTGATGATCTTCTTCGGTTGCTTTCCGCCATATGTCCGCGCATCGGCCACAAGCTGCCGGAAGGTCTGCCCGGTGAGCGAGTCCCTGAACTCGAACCAACCCTCGCCAATGCTCCTGTACGTAACAGGGGAATGCCAGCGTTGAATGACCTGTTCGATTCGCATCGTGTAATAACTCTCTTCGTCCAGCACCGAAAGCGAAACCGCCGCCAGGAGAAGAGCCAGTATTTTCAGTGTCCGCATGTCGTCGGCTCCGGTTGGAAAAATCTTCGGCGGCAGAATAACCAATAAAAAGGATAGAGTCAAGAATAAAACGCGATGCAGCTCAAAAAACCAGCGAAACCATTCAACTTTCGATCATTCCCGGCTCTTCGAGCAGTCAGTCCAGTTCCCTCCCCGTGCTTGGGATCGCCGCCGGGCCTGTTGGGAACGGGATGCCGGAGGATGGCGCTGTTGCGGATCATGTTGCCCATGTAGGATGCCCCATACAAGTGGACGGCGCTGCCGTTGGTGAAAGGACTCGCGTACACGTTCTGTATCATGCAGATATCCAGCGAGATGGACGCGTTACTATACGCCACAAGAATGCCGCCCCACTCGCTGATTGCGTTGGGACCTGTGGAGTCGCCGCGAAAGACGGTATTATGAGCGATAAACACGCTATAGACGTCAAAATGCGACAATGTATCACGGAAGCTCCAGGCGCAGGGCGCGGCGCCGGTGCCCGTGCTGTTTATGTACGCGGAATGATAAACTTGTATCGAAGGAAGTCCAGACAAGGAGGTTCCCGGTTCCGCCTTGAATGTTCCGTTTCCTTCCACGAATATGGTGTCGAGGTTCCCGCCGAATTTCATATCGGCGCCCGCAAAAACGGCCTGGCCCTTGACGATCATGTTGGAAGGATTGACGAATTCCAGCGTACCTCCGCTGGAAAACGTTATAGAAGAGTTCTCATCAATTTCAAAATCCTTGTGGAACTCGAAGTTGGGATTGATGATCGTGCCGCTGCCCTTGATGGCAAGCGTATCGTACACGATAGCCTTTCCCGTGCCTTCGAATTCAAGAGTAGCGTTGCTGAGAATAATCTTGGAGCTATCCAGCAGGTACAACACGCCCCTGTCTTTTACCGTAGAAGAGTGAGGGAAGAGCCGATGTCGAGGATAAGGGTGTCGTAGATTGAAGCAGGGACGTTTGCAAGAAGATTCAAATGTGTTTCTTGTTTTATGCGGTTTTTACTTGTGTAATATGTACGTCTATCGATGTCGGTCGCGATATCGCGAGGAAGTCGGTATCCGTTAAAATATCCGTTTTTAACAAAGCTCATGATAATTTTGGATTCATTATTTAGAGATAAATATGGAAGGTCTGCACCCTGAATGGACATAATCTCCTGAAAGGATGAGGTTAATGTGCCGTCAGATTTGCGGAATTCCATTGGTTCCTGGTTTCGAACCCAGGCCCAGAAAAGAGAATCTTCAGAAAAAAGTAGCGCATGGTTTCTGGCACGTGGGTAATCTTTTCCTTGAGGGTAATTATTTGTCATAGCAATGAGGCCAGAGTCGTTCGGAGCGACATCCAGGGGGTCTCTGTATGAATATGAATATCTAAATTTCTTATTCCCAGGGCATTTATCGGGAGTTTCAGACGATGGCTGAGTATTATTATAACCAGCAGCTATGAATAGACATGAGTCAGAACTTGTCGAAGATGGTGACGAAAAATCCGCGTCACAATGCCTGTCAGATACTATTTCTGTATTTATTGTTTCTTTAGTGTAATATAGGCGTGCCACTACATCCACGCTGTCCCAAATTGAAGAACTGAGCGCACGTTCCCGGTGGACTAATCGATTATATGTATATTCGTTTCCTAAAGAGTCTAATTCAACTTTTTGAGTTATATACACGAGATGAACGCTATTGTTTGGAGAGATAACTATCTGTGGCTGTCGGCCGTTTACGTTTACACCGTTTATCTCGCCGAGTGTGCTGGTGTATTCCCCCGTCCAATAAGGTGGTTGAGTTGAGAAATCAAGCATTGCATAGTGTACTTTGCTTTGCTCCGAGAGCGTGCCAGTATCCCATGTAACGTGAATTGATATCCCTTCCGATACTGCATCCATGCGATTTGAAGCCAAACTCGATTGAGCTAGAATGGAGGGTCCGTAATTCCACGATTTTCCTGCGTCAGTGCTTATCGAGACTTTTACTGAATCCAGATACCTGTAGAAAATCATCATATCTTCACGATTACCGTTCAGTATACTCGTGATAGCGGGCCTCAGCCAGCCCGAGGAGAAACCATTCGCGATGACCGCGTCACGTATTCTCTCTCCGTTCAATCCGAGAAGAACATACTTTAGCGAACCGGATGAATCGTACGCGATATTCATTCCAAGCTCGTTCGCATGCATATCGTAACTCCGTTGTTTTACGACGTCAAAATTTACATCCGAGGGCCAGAGAAAACTGCTTGGCGTTGGATCCTGAGCTTTGGCTACAAAGAAAGATATAATAACGAGAAGAATATTGGTCGAGTTTTTATATTTTCACCACGTGAGATGATATTAGTTATTTTACCAGAACAAGTTTTTGAATGAGACTTATGTCCTTGTTCTTAATGTTGATAAAATACAGTCCATTTGGTAGTGTCGATGTTGGAAAGGTGACCGCCGTTTGAGACCCCGGAACCAGACTACCTGTAGTACGAAATACTTCTATGCCGGTCATTGTCAAAAGAGAAATATTATACGGTTGTGCCTGTTGCGATGTGAGTAAAATAGTGACCAGTAGCGATGCCGGATTTGGATAGGTATTAACTGTGATCGCTGTATGAATCGATGGTAATCCTTTAATATTTGTAACCTTATCATACGAAAGGATTTTTGTGAATCTTATATCCTCGTATCCTCCAATACCTTCATACATGGAAACAAGTATCTCCATTGTTCCATCCCGATCTATATCAAACAGTCGATGAGATAATACCGAGTTGTACCGCCTGAACCAGATTACACGGTAATCGTCGTCTCCAAATGCTTTCAGGATTACTACCGCATTGCCACTAGTCAGCACGATCTCGTCCTTGCCGTCACCTGTGACGTCACCTGTCCAGATCCACGGCCAGATGAAGCTTCCAAGGGGATAAATCTCTATCCAGAGACTGACTTCGAACTTGTTGTCGCCTGTTGTTTCATAAACCGCAATATTGTTTAAACCGCCCGTATTGTCGCTGCCGATGAAACATTCGGGACGACCGTCTCCGTCGAGATCGTTTCCTTCGGTATGAAAGAATGCGTTGATATATCTCGTTGTATCCGAGAAGCTTATGGCGTAGTTCGTATCACCCTGCACGTGTTCGACGAATCTCACCTGTCCATCTCGTGTTGC
>JAJRXL010000486.1 GCA_024276335.1 Bacteroidota bacterium | reverse complement strand
TTTTCACTCCTTTCCCGGATAAGTTCCCGGGCGCTCTCCAGGCTTGATTCGCTGACGGTATCGCCGCTGAATAGCTTCGCAATTTCCACAACGCGCTCCTCGTCGTTCAACCTCCGCACGACAGTCATGCTGCGTCCTTTCACGACTTTCTTCTCGACAACGAAATGCAGGTCGGCGAGGCCCGCGATCTGGGGCAGATGGGTGATAGCAATCACCTGGTGGTTGCGGGACAGCTTCTTCATGGCCTCTCCCACCTTGCGGGCGATGGCTCCGCTCACTCCCACGTCGATTTCATCGAACACCATGACCGGTATCCGGTCGTGCTCGGCGAGGATGGATTTCAGGGCCAGCATGACACGGGAGATTTCACCACCCGAGGCCACGCGGACCAGGGGCATGGGTTTTTCGCCCACGTTCGTGCTGAGATGAAATTCCACCACGTCCCAGCCGAAGTGGTCGGCGGCGACACGTGCACCGTCGCGCCGCAGCCACAAGTCGTCGTTGCCTGCCGGACGTGAGTTCACCTCTGCATGGAACACGGAGTGCGTAATCCCGAGGTCTTTCAACTGGCGCGAGACGGCGGCGCCTAGTTTTTCCCCGCCCGTCCGCCGCAGGGCAGTGAGCCGCTCCGCACGCTTCGCACAGTCCCCGCGCAGTATCTCGATTTCCTTTTCCAGCTCCCGGATGTCAGTATCCAGCGTCTGCATGGAGGCAAGTTCCGCCTCCAGTTCCGCCGCCATCTCGATGATCTCGTCCAGGGGCTTCCCGTGTCGTCGAATGAGTTGCTGTAGCTCGGCATGTCGCAACCGCAGTGAATCGGTGCGCTCAGGGTCGAATTCCAGGCTGTCGGCGTAGTCCCGCAGGCTGTGGACGAGTTCCGTGACCACCGCCTCGGCGGTCCGGCATTCTTCCAGCCAGTTCTCGGCCCTAATGTCGATGCCGGCGACTTCCTCCAGCAGCTTCCGCGTGTGCCCGAGTCCGTCGCTGACGGCGCGTTCGCTGTCGTACAAGTACTCCAACGCTTCGCGCACGCTGGTAGCCAGGTGTTCTGCGTGCTCGGCGACACGCAGCTCCTTCTCTATATTTTCCAACTCCCCGGGGAGGGGATTAACCTTGTGGATTTCCTTCAGGTGAAACTCCGCCACCGCGCGCCGTTCGTCCGCGGTTCGCTGCCTGTGTTCGAGCTCCTTCAGCCGCACCACGGCCGACTTGAGATTGGCAAACGTCACCCGGTACTGATCGAGCGCCGCGCCCAGGCCAGAAAACGCGTCCAGCATGCCGCGATGGTGTTCGGCATACAGCAGCGACTGGTGTTCGTGTTGTCCGTGCAGGTCCACCAGGAGCCGCCCGAGATCCTTCAGCGCCGCCACCGTGACAGGCGTGTCGTTGACGAAGCAGCGGCTCTGTCCACGCGCGGACACTTCCCGGCGGACGATGAGATCGGACCACCACTCGATGTCGAGTTCGTCCAGAAACGCGCGACATGGGCCGCGTTCCGGAAGGCGGAAGCTCGCTTCCACAACACTCTTGCGGGCGCCCGCGCGCACCATCGTCGTGTCCGCCCGGTCGCCCAGCACGAGACCGAGCGCTTCCACGAGAATCGACTTCCCCGCACCGGTTTCCCCGGTAAGGATGTTCAGGCCCGGGCCGAACTCGACTTCCAGGGCTTCGATGAGGGCGAACTGCGATATACTAAGGGTGAAAAGCATGCTATGCTCAATTCCGAAAATGTTGCTGAAATGTAGAGCATTCACGATTGACATTCAAGGAGGAAGAAGAGCAATTCCAAAAGTTGAATGCCGGATGCTAAAATGCCGGATGCTAAATTGCTTTCGAATCGACGAATTGCACGTTGTATACCGCTCATCTACAATTTGGGAGCCCCCTCTTTGGCCTGGCCCCTATTTTGAGCCGTTCCCACGTTTCCCGAATTAGCGGATAATCCACGGGCCACGAGTTGTCATAACCGCATATGAAAAGCGTCTTCAACGTTTGAAAGGAAATCCCTACCGTACCGCTGTTCTCGATCGCATCGATATCCTATCAAGAAGCAACAAATCAAGAATCCAATATCTTTAATCTCCCTCCTTTCGTTTAATCCGCCATCCTCCGTATCTTCCATGCAATGAAGAAAGCGCGTTCGCCATTACAACGGAAATACCTTCGCCTTCGCGGGCTGCGACGCGCCTCGCAGGCGTTTTTTCTGCTCCTGTTCTTCTACCTCCTTCTCCAGACGAATATCGGGACTCTCAACCGGCCGGACGCCCTCCCGGAAATTTCAGCCCCTGTGGGATTCTTCCTGGAAATCGATCCACTCATTGCCATCTTCACCGTCATCACTACCCACACGCTGTACCGTAACCTGCTGTGGGCCCTCGCCCTCGTCATCGCGACTATCTTCCTCGGTCGGTTATTCTGCGGGTGGATCTGTCCCATGGGAACCATCAACCAGATGATCGGAAGCATCAAGTCCGGGAGAACAAAGGGCGCGCGACGGCTGGACGCCAACCGCTACAAGCCGTACCAGCGCTGGAAATACGGCATCCTGGGGGTCTTTTTCGGCGCGGCGGTCTTCACCTCGCTGCAGGTCGGCCTCCTCGACCCCATCGCCCTGCTCACCCGCTCCATGGGGCTTTCCGTTCTTCCCGCCTACAACGTGCTCACGCAGGAATTCGCTGCCTGGAGCTTGGGCGGGTACACCGGCTGGGCGGAAAGTTTCATGCGCTTCCTGGGAGCGATCGTTTCGCACGTCCTCATACGCGCCAACCCCGTGTACTTCCAGGGCGCGATACTTATCGCACTGGTGTTTACCGCCATCCTGGTTGCCAACCGGTTTATCACCCGGTTCTGGTGCCGTGGATTATGCCCGCTGGGAGCCTTGCTGGGACTGCTCTCCCGCTTCTCCATTTTCGGCATGGAAAAACGCGATTCGCTTTGCACGGACTGCAACATCTGCGCGCTGAACTGCCAGGGAGCCGATGATCCTCAGCCCGGCTATACCTGGCGGCAATCCGAGTGCCACCTTTGTTTCAACTGCGTAGCCGAGTGCCCGGAATCCGGGATTTCGTTCCGGTTTTTCCCTGAACTCGCGCATACGCGGCAACCGGTGGACGTGTCCCGGCGGCTGTTGATGACCACGGCGGTGTCCGGCCTGGCCGCCGTTCCCCTGATGCGGGCGGAAGCGGGACTGAAAACGGGGAACGATCCATCCCTCGTGCGCCCTCCCGGCGCGGTCGGCGAGGAAGCCTTCCTGTCCCGGTGCGTGCGATGCGGCGAATGCATGAACGTGTGCCCCAACAACGCCCTCCACCCCACGCTGTTCCAGGCGGGACTGGAAGGGATGTGGTCGCCCATGCTGGTGCCTCGCATCGGTTACTGCGAACCGACCTGCGTTCTCTGCGGGCAGGTTTGTCCCACAGGAGCCATCGACGAAATCACGCCTGAGGAAAAAGCGTGGGTGCCGGTGGCGGGTCAGAAAAAGACGGAAAATCCGCCGTTGCGGATCGGTATCGCCTTTTACGACTTCGGACGCTGCCTTCCCTGGGCCATGGCCACCGAGTGCATCGTGTGCGAGGAGTGGTGTCCCACTACCCCGAAATCCATTTATTTCGAAGAAGTGGAAATCCAGGACAGCAAGGGAGAATGGAAACTCCTCAAGCGGCCCCACGTCGATCCGGCCTTGTGCGTGGGCTGCGGCGCATGCACGTATGCCTGCCCGGTCAAGGGCGATCCGGCGATTTATATCACCAGCGTGGGTGAAACCCGGAACCCGAACAACGCCATCTTGTTGAAGGAAAGTACCAAACCATGAAACGACACATCTCCCTACTCGGATGTATCCTGCTGCTCGTTATCGCCGCCAACGCCACGCCCCCGGACATCCGCGCACTGCTGCCGAAAAACAACGAGGTCAAGGGCTGGGTGCGCGACGGCAAACCGCGCGTTTTCTCCCACGATGAACTGTGGGAATACATCAACGGCGGGGCCGACGTGTACCTCGATTACGGTTTCCGGAAAGTGGCCGCAGTGGACATGAAAAACGGCTCCCGGACCATCACGGTGGACATTTACGACATGAACAAGCTCGAAGGCGCGTTCGGCATGTACGCGCGAGAGCGGTCTCCCGGCTACAAATTCATAAAGATCGGGGCGGAGGGCTACCGCGAAGGGGTGGCGTTGAACTTCTACCAGTCGCGGTACTACGTCAAGCTCACCGCTTTTACCGACGATGCCCCTACGCGCAAGGTTCTCACCAGGCTGGCGAATGTGGTTTCGAAAAATATCGGCTCCGGGAAAAAGCCGCCTGCCCTGCTCTCCCTCTTCCCGCCCAGGGGGAAGAAAAAGCACACCGAGACCTATGAAGCGAAGCGGTTCCTCGGCTCCACGGCGCTGCGAAGCTCCTTCACGGCAAAGTACAACCGCAAGGGCGCGAAATTCACCGCCTTCGTCTGCCGGACGAAGTCCTCCGCCCGCGCCAGGGCGCGACTCAACATCTTCCGGCCCAAGCTCTCCGACCGCGGTTCCCTCGACAAACTCGTGCAAAACCTCGGCGACCAGGCCCTGACCGGCCGCGTCAAATCAGGCGACGTGGTCCTGGTGCGAAAAGGCGCGTACATCCTCGGCATCGTTCCCGCCCCGGGTTCCAAGGTGACAACGGCTTTTATGAAATCATTCCTGGCCAGGATCGGGAAGTAATATCGGTCTATACCTGGTTTGGACAAAGCTAAGACCAGGATACTGATAACACTTAATCCATTTATTGTGATGCGAATCCGCCACAGGAGATGGATCCCGCCATATAAAAATGAATTCGCGGTAGGCGGATGTAGCAACCTCGTCAGAATTCGGAGCTTGCTTTCCCGCCGCGGATCGGCCTCTACGTGGAAGAGACCACTTCGTGGCGCAATGACTGGTTCTTAGAAATACCCAAACAGGTTTCACGGCAAAGTCCGTCATTTCGCACATTTGCTGATCCTGTAATTCATCCAGAATCTAACATCGATAAGCCTCATAGCTCTCCTTTCAATCAGACCAGCTCTCTTCTTGATTCCGCATGTCAACTGCGCGTCCATGAGAGGCAACACCATACCTTGCACGCTTGAATTCAGTTCTTCGCACTACGTCTGCTGGGAGATGATCTACAGCGCGATGGTGAACATGACAGGAACAGTATTTTCATAAGAATTTTTCTTGCCTTTCCCCATTCCATTCCCTACTTTCATGACGTATCCCCGCCTGAAATTTGAGACATAGGAGTAAGAAGATGAAGAGAGTGATTCTG
>JAJRXL010000485.1 GCA_024276335.1 Bacteroidota bacterium | reverse complement strand
TTCGTGTCGTCCGGCGGGCGATCATTTCGTCCGCTGCTCGAACAGGTCGATCACCTGGAACCGAACCGCGTCAACCAATCCCTGGTCGGTGACCTTTAGCGCGGGGATGGGCGACAGCGCCAGGAACGACAGGGTCATGAACGGATCGGGAAGCGCGCCGCCGATGCGATGCGAGGCTTCGATGAGATCATCGACTTTCTTTCGCACGTACGGCAACGGCTGGTCCGAAACGAGGCCCGCCACGGGCAACGGCAGCTCCTCGAGCACCTCGCCGTCCCGTATCACGCACTGTCCTCCGCCCATTTCCACAAGCCGCCCGATAGCGCGCTTGATGTCGGCGTCGTTGGTCCCTACCACGATGATATTGTGCGAGTCGTGGGCGACGGTGGAGCCCAGGGCGCCCGCTTTCAACCCGAAGCCGCGCACAAAACCACGGCCGATATTGCCGGTGGCGCGGTGGCGTTCCACGACAACCAGCTTGAGGACGTCGCGTTCTATGTCCGGTACCACTTCCCCGTTGTCCACTTTCGGCGTCTCCAGGATATCGTTCGTGACGATCTGCCGGGGGACGAGCTCGATGACGTGCATCTCTCCTTCCCGGGCCGGCACGCGGAGATCCTGTTCCCGCACGTCGGCCACGCGCATCGTCCGGTAAAAGAAGTCCGGGATGTCGCCGTCTTCCACCTCCGTCACGAGCTGCCGGTTCTCGGCCACCAGGGCGCCGCGCTTGAAGACCATCTCCGCCCTCGGTGCGTTCAGGTCGGAGAACACCACGAGATCCGCTCGGAACCGGGGCGCGACGGCGCCGAGGTTCCGCAGCCGCCAGTGACGGGCGGTGTTGATAGTCGCCATCTGGATTGCAATGACCGGGGGAATCCCAACTTTGATCGCCTCGCGCACGTGATAGTCGATATGCCCTTCGTCCATGAGGTCAGCGGGGTGCTTGTCATCGGTGGCAAACGAAAAGTTCCGCGAATTTTCCGGTGTGACCAGCGGTAACAGCGCGTGCAGGTTCCGCTCGGCAGTCCCCTCGCGAACGAGGATGTGCATGCCCAGGCGAAGCTTTTCGCGGGCTTCCTCCGGCCCCGTGCACTCGTGGTCGCTGCCAATACCGGCAAGGATATACGCGTTGAGGTTCTTCCCGGAAAGACCCGGCGAATGGCCGTCCACTTCTTTCCCGTTACGCTGTTCCAGTTTCCGCAGCTCCGAATCCCATCCGAGGAAGACGCCGGGAAAGTTCATCATCTCGGCGATACCCGCCACGCGATTCCGCGGGATGTAGGAGCCGATGTCCTCCGCCGTGACCGTGGCGCCGGACGTCTCAAGCGGGGTGGCCGGCACGCACGACGACATCATGACGAACACGTCGAGCGGCAAACGCTCCGCGGTATCCAGGATGTAGTCGATGGCTTTCAGGCCGACAACATTCGCGTACTCGTGCGGGTCGATCACCACCGCCCCGGTTCCCGACGGGACCACGGCCCGGGCGAACTGGGGCAGGGTCAGCATGGAGCTTTCCACGTGGATGTGCCCGTCGATGAAAGACGGAGCGACGTATTTCCCCGCCAGGTCGATGATCTCCCGACCGTCGTATTCGCCAAGTCCGACGATCCGCCCGCCGGAAACGGCAACGTCGCAGTCGTGGATTTCCGCGCTCAGCACGTTGACAACCTTCGCGTTTTTCAGTACAAGGTCGGCGGGTTTTTCCCCCCGCGCCACGGCCAGTTTTTCTTTCAGGTCTTTCATGTCATATTCCCGTGTCATCCATTGATATCGGTTAATCGAAAACGAGGGCATAAACCCGTACGGTTTTCCCGTGATGCACGTAACTCGTTTGGGGCTGCATGGACAGGCGGTACGGCTAGTAAAAGCGCCGGATTTCGTCCCTGTCGAGATTCCGGTAGTACCACAGCCGCTGATCGTCCGGCTCCATTTCGTCTTCGGAAATGAACACCATGCCGTGCATCGCCGAGTATTGTATCATGGAATCGAGGCGGGCGTACACTTCCTCTTTTGTGCCCAAAGCAGATATACGAAGAATCGTTTCCAAATTCAACGTCTCCCCGTAAAGGTAGCGCACCGCGGGTTTAAGCTCAAGCCAGGAAGAAAGCACGAGGTCCGCCGGTTCGAGCACGAGCGCATGCACTTTCTCGGCTGCGGGAAACACTTCGTTGTTCTCTTCCCTGCTGTCGTGGTAAAAACGCGTGGCCCCGTTGAATACCCACAATGCCGCCACGGCGGTCACGATGGCGCCGGTCGAGAATTTCGATATGGAGACGGCCCGTGTCTTCAGCGCCGTCCAGGCGATGAGGGGAAGCAAGGCGATGTGCCAGAACTCGAAATTTGACGGCTCCCAGGCCAGCGCGAATACGATCGACATCGCCGCCCACAGACCAAGGACGGTCCGCAGGAATGTTTTTCCACCTGCAGCTCCCCCCCTTCGTATCGAACGAAGCACGACGTACGAAGCGACCAGCACGATTGCGGCCACCGAAACTAATGCGACCACCGTTGCCGGCCCGGGCGCGACACCGAGGCCTATCCACCTGTCCATCCACCAGGGATACGCGATGGTTGACAGCGCTCCCGCCAGGCCGCGCACCGGCGTGCTCCAATCGACGGAAGCCCACGATCCCCCCTGGAATTCGGGTAAGGACGTGTAGAAGAACACCCAGCGCAGGAAGCCCGGAATCGTCGTAATTCCTTTCGCTGCGGCGACCGTCACGAAACCTGCAAGCGCGACCAGTATCGCGCCGCCCAGGAAAGGGAAGCCCTTCTTTCCGCCCCCGGAAGACGGGCGGAGCATCAGACCGATAAAAACAGCGAGAACCAGCAACGCCGCCAACTGGTGCAACAAGACGCAAAACCCGAACGCGAGCCCGAGCGCGAACCAGCCCCGCTTCCCGCGAACATGTGCGAGAAGCACGGTCAACGCAAAAGCGAGCAGTAGGAACAGGGGATAGACTTCGACCGTCGTGGCAAGTTTCCACGTGCTGAACAACCCCGCCCAAAACATTGCTCCCACCCATGCCCGGCACCGCGAAGCGCCCGTCATCCGGAGAAAGAACCACAACAGGACCACAGTGAACGCCGTAAACACGGCGTCGGCCGCGGCCAGGACGTAAAGGGCGTCCGCGCGCGGAGCCACCGCCTGCACGGCCTTCCATAACCCGTGCATGAGGAAATTGTAAAGCAGGTGATGCGGGTGAAACAGCATCGCGCCGTCCCTGATGGCGGAGGCGTAGTCGAGGGCGTCGTACGAATAGACCTCGCTCCGGGCCAGCAGGTAAACGATAAGCGGAACGGCGCCCACTGCCAGCGCGTGCAGAGCCTCGATCCGCGATCCATTACTCCGGGACATGATCCCAACCGCGTTTCAACCTTTCCTTGAGGCGCATGATGCGGTTGTACGAAGCCATGACCCGCTCCCGGGAAATGATGCCACGCCCAACCAGGTCTTTCACAATCCTGAACGTCTTTTCCGCCACGGCGGGATCGTAAATCGAGTTGTTGGCAAAGAGCAGGATGTCGGCGCCCGCGAGGACGGCCAGCTTCACCGTTTCAGCAAGGTCGTAGGAACCGCGAATGGCTTTCATCTGCAAGTCATCCGTGACCACCACTCCGCCGAAGCCCAGTGAATCGCGAAGCATCCCCGTGACGACCGCGCGTGAAAGCGTCGCCGGGTGAATGGCGTCCCATTTTCTATTGAACAGGTGCGCAATCATCACCATGTCCGGCAGGTCCTCGCTGATGAGCGCCGCAAATGGGTTCAGCTCCACCGGCGACCAATACGCGGTCACGTCCGGGAGTCCGACGTGGCTGTCCTCCCGGCTCGATCCGTGCCCGGGGAAGTGCTTCACCGCCGACGCGACACCGGCGCCATGGAATTCTTCCACGGTCCAGCGGCCGTGTCGCGTCACGAGACCAGGATCCCGGCCATAGCTTCGTTCGAGCCGCGCGATGACGGGGTTATCGGGGTTCAGGGCGAGGTCGAGCACGGGAGCGAAGTTCACGTTGATGCCCAGCGCGCGCAAGGTTGTCGCGATGAGGCGCGCGTTGGTCCGCGTCGAGTCCTCGTTGTCCAGCGCGCCGAGGTACGCCTCGGACCGCGTGGCCGGAAAACCGCGTGACGGCTTCAAGCGCGCTATCCGCCCTCCCTCCTGGTCGATTGCGACCAGCAGGGGCGTCCGCGCCGCGGACTGGAGCGTCCGCACGAGCCGTCGTACCTGTCCCGGCGACTCGATGTTTCGCACGGGAGAACGCAGGGGCACGTCGTAATCGAAGAGGACCACGCCGCCCAGGTCCAGGTCACGGATTTGCGACAGGATCGGATCGTCCGCTTCCAGTACGCATCCGCGGAAACCCACCATGATCATCTGCCCGATCCACGCGTCCAGGCTGTCGCCGGCGACAGGGCGCGGCTGGCAAGTGGCAACGCCTCCGGGAGCCAGGAACCACGCGATCAGGATAACGAGTGCCCGTTTCAATCGGCGCCGCCTACCGGAACTTCTTTTCCCACGACCGGGCATTTCCCAACCGGTCCGCGGCGGTAATACTGAGCACGCCCGCGCGCCGGGGGAAATCGTTATCGGGCACGTAAAAGCGCTGTCGCCTTTCGTTGAATTCCACCGGTACCTGCTTGCCGTCGATACGCACGGAAACCGCGTTCCAATCGAGGCCGGTCGCGTCGTCACTCAGCGTGAACCATACGCGTTTCTTCCGGCGGTTCAGCACGAGGGAAGTGAGGGCGGGTGCCTCGCGATCGAATCTCAGCAAGTACGTTCCCAGGTATTTTCCCATCACCCGTGAAACGGTGCCCGCCTTCGC
>JAJRXL010000484.1 GCA_024276335.1 Bacteroidota bacterium | reverse complement strand
TTGATGAGGGACGAGAGCTTATCCAGGCCGACCGACTTGGGATTTCGCGTCGCTTCCACGATGTCCAGGATATAGGATTCGATCTTCTCGTCCATGTACACTTCCCGGAACAACTTTCGGGCTTTCAGGATATCCTCGGAGCTGACCACACCACTGGCCTGCGGTTGTTCGAACGAGATGTTCTGGCGCATGATTTTCCGCTCTTCCTCGCGCTCGGGATACCCGATGACAACTTTCAGCATGAACCGATCCACCTGGGCCTCGGGCAGGGGGTACGTTCCCTCCTGCTCGATAGGATTCTGTGTCGCCATGACCAGGAACGGGTCGGGTAGCGGGTAGGTATGTTCACCGATGGTAACCTGGCGTTCCTGCATCGCCTCCAGCAACGCGCTCTGCACCTTGGCGGGCGAGCGGTTGATCTCGTCGGCGAGGATGAAGTTGGAGAAGACCGGCCCCTTCTTGGTCTGGAATTCACCGGTTTTCTGATTATAGATCATCGTGCCGACCAGGTCGGCCGGGAGCAGGTCGGGAGTGAACTGGATGCGATGGAAAGAAGCGTTGATCGATGCGGCCAGTGTCTTGATGGCCGTGGTCTTGGCCAGGCCGGGAACGCCCTCCAGCAGGATGTGGCCGTCGGCGATCAGGCCGATCAGAAGCCGTTCCAGCATGGCTTTCTGGCCGACGATCACCTTGCCGATTTCCATCTGCAGCACGTCCAGGAACGCGCTGTCGCGTTCGATTCTCGCGTTCAGTTCCTGAATATCAACCGACATGAAATCCTCCGATGTATGAAAAAACGCTGTTTGATTCTGTCCGTATGTTTCCCTCTTCCCCTGCTCCCTCTTCCACGCGATTGAAAACATCAAGCATGTAACATATTACTTCCAGCAGCATATTCGCAAGGCAAGAACGGCGCTACTTTCTCTCAAGCGGGTTCGCGCACTGTGAATGAATATTGACGAAGCGCGAAGACAGGATGTTCCACGTGCAGGGACGCCTCAGAGATGGAACCGCGGGCGAATGTACTTGTTGAACCCGTACCTGATCTTGGAAGGAACGGCAGCCAGGCCGAACCGGTTCGTGGGAAAGGCGAATGAAGGTTCGAAATAGCAATTGATCGCGCATCCCTTGCAGAACGCGTGCCGGCCTTCGCGCAACCGGTGCCAGGCAACCCGCTCACTTCGGTGCGCAGCGACAAGGTTGTCTCCAACCGGGATTGCCTCCTGGGTAAAGTGGTAGCAGGGAAGCAATATCTCGTTTTGCGGTGAAAGAACAACCACCCTGGACACCGCCCTGCACAAGGGTTTCCGAGGATTATTGCCGCCGAGGCGCCGGAGCGTGACAAATGACGGGTTCACGTAAACCATCGCCTTGTGGCCGTACTCCTCGATCAGGTCCAGCGTTTCAGCCGACATCGACTCTTTACGGAAGTACTCGAAGATGGGATTGAGAATCAGGATCAGTCCATGGCGCCGCGCCATTTCGTAAACTGGTCCCAACTCGTTGCGATTCGTATCGCTCACGGTAAAGAGGATGTCCGGACGTTCATGCAACTCCCGGGCAATCCGGATGCTCTCCATGACCTTGTCAAAACAGGGCACGCCTCGCAACTTGTCATGCTGCTCCGGAACAGATGAATCCAGGGAAAAATGCAGTAAATCCACCTCTCCCTTGATTGCTTCCGCCACCTTCGGGTAGAGCAGGCAGTTCGTCGTGATACTCGTTTTCATGCCGAGGCGCCTGGCCGCACGAAGGAACTCCGGGACTTCCGGGTGCAACAGGGGTTCGCCCCCCGTAAAGTCGATGAACTTTACTCCCAACTTCTTTAAAGCATCCAGGTTGCGTAACACATCCCTGGGGTTCGCATGATCGACGTTCTCCACGTTCGAGGCGTCTCCAAAATGACAGAAATCACAGGAGGCGTTACAACGGTACGTTATATAGTAATTGCAGAGGATCGGCATAGATGGCTATCTTACCCGGCAATGATGCCTAGTCACAGATAAGATACGAACCTTCTCCCTGATCTCGCCTTTCATGTCCACCGAAACATCATATCCCGACTCCACGTCCCAACCTCCGTTCGATGTCCCGGGCGACGGCAAGGCAGGCAGGCATCCGCTCGGAAAACTGTGGGAATTCGCATCGTGGATGGCCCTCTCGCTGCTGTTCCTGGAATACATCAGCCTGCCCGTGTTTTCTCTCTATCTCCTCAAGTGGATCAATCCACCCTGGACGTCGGTCATGGTGCAGCGCATGGAAGAATCCTCCGGTACGCTCGATATCAAGTACACGTTTGTTCCGTTGGAAAAAATCTCGCGGCACGTCCGGCGGGCTGTTTTGATCGCCGAGGACAGGAAGTTCTACCGGCACGGGGGAATTGATTGGGAAGCGATGGAACGGGCCTGGCACCTGAACGTGAAATCCGACCGGATACGTTTCGGAGGGAGCACCATCACCATGCAGCTTTCCAAGAATCTCTTTTTCCGTCTCGATCGATCGTACTTTCGCAAGGCGGAAGAGATCATCACTGCCATGCGCATGGAGAAAGTCCTGTCCAAGAAACGCATCCTCGAACTGTACTTGAACGTCATCGAATTCGGCGAAGGCATCTTCGGTGTGGAAGAGGCTGCACGCGTTTATTTCGGGAAGAGCGCTTCCCGTTTAACCCGTTCGGAAGCGGCCCGCCTCGTGGCCTGCATCCCGAGCCCCCTGCGCCATCATCCGAATGACGGCTCGTCGTGGGTGCGGCGGCGGGCACGACGGATATTGCGTATATTATAATACCATGAATTTTCATCGGCTCATGGAATGCATCGAGGAAGGCGAAGGGCTCACCATCGAGTTCAAGCGTCTCGCCGTTTCACCCGGCAAGATTGCCCGCGAGATGAGCGCCTTCGCCAATACCAACGGGGGAGTTCTTATCCTGGGCGTGGACGATGACAAAACCATCGTCGGTGTCGATAGCGAAAAGGAGGAAATGGACTACCTCACCATCGCCGCCCACGAGTGCATTGACCCGCCGCTCCGGGCCGAGTTCTCCATTTTCAATGTTTCCGGCCTGGACATCATCGTCGCGGAAATACGGGAAAGCAACGATAAACCCCACTTCGTCATCGACAACGAGGGCGAGGAAAAGGCGTATATCCGCGTCGGCTCCTCGAGTATAGCCGCCAGTAAGGAAACGATCAAGGTGCTGAAGTACCGTTCCGGCAAACTCCCGCCGGTTCGACTCATCATCGGGGAAGCGGAAACGAGGCTTTTCCACTGGTTTGAAACACACGACCGCATAACGGTCAAGGAATTTGCCGAACTGACGAATGTATCCTAGCGCCGGGCCTCGCGCCTGCTCGTCCGCCTGGTGCGGGCGGGCGTGCTCAACATCATCGTGCAGGAACGGCGGGATTACTTCACATTGGCTCAGGAAGATCAGGCCCGATAAGAAAATACGCCGCTCTCAATTGCTTCGGGGCGATTCCGTCGCGATGGAACCCCGGCAGGCGGGACGAATAACAGAGTTGATTTTGCAGGGTGAGCGTTCTATATTTGTGGAGGCTTATGGGGCTGTAGCTCAGTTGGGAGAGCGCTTGAATGGCATTCAAGAGGTCGTCGGTTCGATCCCGATCAGCTCCACACGGAGGCCCGGTCAGTAGAAACCGGGCTTCTTCTTTTTTCACATCTTCCCTCACGAGCAACGCTTTCGGAACCGTTTCACTGATGAGAGCGCTGTATGATCCGCTGTCCAAGCCTGTCAACGTATTCCCGGTCGCCGGAGACACTTTCCAACGTCAATTTTCCTTCTGTCATTTCCCGGCGTATGGGATACAAGTCCCAAACTTTGCCATCGAGGATGATGGCGACGCTCGTTCCCTTGTGACGCCGGGAGTATTGTTTCCATCGGATGTTATCCGCATCTTTTAACCGGAGTACGAGGTCATACTGCCCTTCGGCGCCATCCATGACCACCGTGTTCACGATACTGCGCTCGGAAAGAATGACATCACCTACTTTGATGATCTCACCCGACCGGGATTCGACCGGGATGGCCAGGGGATCGTTCGGAGCCACGGTTCTGACCTGGAAGACATCCGTAAGTGTACGTCCCGATCCGGCGCACCCTGAAAAAACGATTACGGCAAGTGATAACAGCAGGTATGGTTTCATGAAAAATCTCCAATGCATTACACGATACTACTATTCTAATCCGAAACGGGGAGAATTCCAATTGTGACCAATCCGATGCTGGGTGTCACGCGCAAACGGATGTGTCGTGCAACATGTCGTCGCGCGCGAAGCATCTCCGGTGCACTCTCATTGCTGGCCCTGTCGTTTTTCGTTCTCGCATGCGGATCCGAGCGCGGGGAACTCCAGCGACATGGCGGTTGGAACATTGAACCTTTCAATTACACGTTCCAGGTTTACATCATTCACGGAAACGAACCGGAACACGACCTGCGAGCGGCGGCCGACTCTCTTTCACGGCAATACCTGGAATCGTATGAAACAGTTGAACTCGTCTTTACTTACGACAAGGGGCTGGCCGAGGAATTGTCCAGCAGCAAAGTGCGGGAACAAATGTTACAAGGCGCCGCGTCACTTGATCCCGGGAAGCTCATGCTTCACGGTGGATCGTGGTACCGCCGGGACCGAAACAGCGATCAACCCGAGTGGCTCTATTATCCACGGCCTTCAAATACCAATCCCTGATTATCCTTGACGACCGGTTTGATCCGGGTGATGAAGCAATGAACAGCTCCCGATTCTTGGTCTTTACCCCATGCAAAGCATAATTCAACAAAAGGACGGTCGATTCGTTCTGCTCGACGTCATGCGCGCCATAGCCGTGTTCATGATGATCCAGGGGCACTCGGTGGACGCGTTATTCAACATGTCTCTTTTACCGACAGACAGCCTTGCGCTGCAAATGTGGAACCACTTCCGCGGCATCACCGCCCCCATTTTCCTCTTTGGATCCGGCTTTGCCTACGTAATCGCGACGACACGGAAATCCGTTAATGGCAGGATGCCGTTCCCACTCCTGGTCAAACGCCTGCGTTGGCTTCTCCTGCTGTTCATGCTCGGAGCCGCCATGCACGCGCCTGCGCCGTCGTTGAGCGCCCTCGCTCATGCTTCGGAGCACCAATGGGATATCTTCTTTCGTGTTGACATCCTGCGATCGATGGCCGTTGCGCTGCTACTGCTTTTAACGATGTTCCTGTTTACGCGGACACTTACGCAGATACTCGTCGCCGCTTCCTTCATGGCAGTCTTCTTTTCCATCGGCGCCCCCTTCATCCACGACGCGTCGTGGGTCCAGGAGCTCCCGCGGTGGCTTCGTGGCTATTTTTCCCTGGCCGACCACTCGTACTTCCCGATTTTCCCCTTCTCGGGATACCTGTTCGCCGGGGCGGCAGCGAGCGCTGTTTACCTGAAATGGCAGAAGGAATGGTCGTACAACAGGCTTTCGATGGCGTACGGCGTTCTGGGCGGCTTGCTTCTTATTACCGCCTTGTTGGGCGAGCAGGCATTCGAAGCGCTCTTCCCCCCGTTACGATTCTGGGCTTCGAGTCCCTTCGTTTTTCTTCTCCGCCTCGCGAACGTCCTGATCATGTGGAGTATCGCGGCGTACCTGCTCAATCACGTCAAGCACTTTCCCCGTACGCTTGTTATCATGGGGCAGCACACTCTCGCCATTTACGTCAGCCACGTGGTATTCATCTACGGGAGCCCCTGGAGCATGGGATTGAATTCCGTTCTGGGTTCCCATACCCTGTCCTATTTGCCGATGTTCGGTGTCATCGCAGCCATCGCCGTACTGTCTGCTGGCATGGCCCTCACCCTGGATTACTGCAAGCGCCGCCAGAAGCGACCCTTACGCCTCGTCCAGGGCCTCGCTGGAAGCCTGGGCCTTCTTTTTATCCTGTTTTCGTGAAATTCAGTTTGCGGCTTGTGTCGGTGCGGGGGTGCCGAGAAGATCGCGAACTTCCCGCACTACACGCTCGGCGGTAATGTGAAACTTCTCGTACAGCACTTCGCCAGGTGCGGAAGCGCCAAACGTGTCCATGGTAACGTATCGCCCCGCTTGGCCGCCGTAACGTTCCCACCCTTGGCGTATGCCCGCTTCAACAATCACGCGATTCGGTATTTCCGATGGCAAGACCGCTCGTTTGTACTCTTCCGGCTGCTCCTCGAACAATTCCCAACTGGGCATGGAGACGACGCGCACTTCATACCCTTGCGGTCGCAGTTGTTTCGCCGCCTCGAGGGCCACGTGCACCTCGGATCCGGTGGCAATGAGAACGACATCGGGTGTAACATCGATATGGCCTTCGAGGATATACGCACCGTGTTTCACGTTGCGGGCCTTACGCGCCATTTCGGTGCCAAACACCGGAACGCTCTGCCGGGTGGTTACCAAAACAGTAGGGCCGTTCCTGCGGGCCAAGGCCGCCTGCCAAGCCGCCAGGGTTTCGTTGGCGTCGGCCGGGCGTAAGACCACGAGGTTAGGGATGGCACGCAATGCAGCCAGTTGTTCGACCGGCTGGTGCGTCGGTCCATCTTCACCCACGCCAATGCTGTCGTGTGAAAAGATGTATATTACCGGGTATCCGGACATCGCAGCGACGCGGATGGCGGGGCGCATGTAGTCGGAAAAGACGAGAAACGTTCCACAGTACGGGATAATGGGTGGAGAAAGCGACATGCCGTTGGTGATTGCGGCCATGGCGTGTTCGCGGACACCGAAATGTATGTGCCGTCCTTGCCGTGCCTCGGGAGAAAACATGGGCGCACCCTTGATGATGACGTTGTTCGACGAAGACAAGTCCGCCGAACCGCCCATGAGCATGGGATTGTATTTCGCCGCCTCGTTGAGCGCCATGCCGGACGCTTTGCGCGTGGCCATCGGTTTTCCGTGAGCGAGTGGAATCATGGAGTCCAGAAATTCATATTGGACGGCCGGCCTGGTAAACTCTTCGGCAAGTGCCGGATGTTCTTTTTCATAGCGATCGAGCAGACGAGTCCACTCTTCTTCGAAACGTGCGCGTTCCGCTCCCACGGTACGCATATGCTCGAGCACATCGGCCGGTATGATGAACGACTTGTCCGGATCGAAGCCGTAGTGTTTCTTCAGCCCTCTCAATTCCTCCGTTCCCAGCGGCGCTCCGTGTGCGGCCGAGCTGTCGTGCTTCGTCGGCGCACCGTTCCCGATGTGAGTCCGCGCCTTGATGAGCGAAGGTCGGTCCTTTTCCGCGATTGCTGCCTGGAGTGCCATCTCTATCGCCTCCGGGTCGTCCCCGTCAACTTCCTGGACATGCCAGTGCAAGGCGGAAAACGAAGCCATGATATCATCGGAAAACGCCAGCTCCGTGGGGCCGTCTATGGTGATGCGGTTGTCATCATAGAGGTATACCAGGTTGCCGAGGTGCTGGTGCCCGGCGATGGAAGCGGCCTCGTGCGAAATGCCTTCCATGAGATCGCCGTCGCCCACGATGCCGAAAACCCTGTAATTGAAGAGGTCGAACCCCTCCCGGTTGAAGCGCGCGGCCAGGGCCTTCTGTGCGATGGCCATGCCGACCCCGTTTGCGAATCCCTGGCCCAGGGGGCCCGTGGTCACCTCCACGCCCGGCGTGACACCGTATTCGGGATGGCCCGGTGTCCTGCTCCCCCACTGGCGGAAGGATTTCAGGTCGTCCAAGGTCATGTCGTAGCCGGTCAGGTAGAGCAGGGCATAGAGCAAGCTGGAGCCATGTCCTGCCGACAAGACGAAGCGGTCCCGGTTCAGCCACGCGGGATTTCGAGGTGAATACCGAAGAACCTTCGTCCACAGGACGTAAGCGATAGAAGCGCTGCCCATGGGCATCCCGGGATGGCCTGATTGTGCCGCTTCCACCATATCCGCGGCCAGGACCCGAATAGTCTGGATTGTACGTTGTGCGATGGAGTTCATCTACTCGTTTGACGGGTGAACGTGATAGTGTCTAATCAAGGTCGGGATGAGATCGGAACGAGGATAACGATCGTCGCAACAAGATAAAGGATTTTCCAGGAAAAAGTTAATCACCGGCAAGGAAATAAGAGAAAAGTCCCGGTATCGGATACTGGCGACATCGGGACTTTCACATTCTTTCTGGCTAGAGGATTGTACCACGCACTTTTTCTTGTTGAGCGGGAAACGGGACTCGAACCCGCGACATCAACCTTGGCAAGGTTGCGCTCTACCAACTGAGCTATTCCCGCCACAGGTTTCCTAATATACATAACCGGAAGCCCCAGGGCAAGACCCTGGTCGTCGAGCAGCCAAATCATTGGTATTCATGCTCCTTGATTTCATGCTTCCTGATCTTTTTTACGAAGTTGGTGCGCTCCACGCCCAGCGCTTCCGCCGCCTTGGTCCTGTTTCCCTCGTTAGCTTTCAGCGCTTCTATGATCAGCTTGCGTTCGAAATCCTCCACCTGGTCGCGCAGGGGCCGGTTGTCCCTGACGTAAGGTCCGCTGTCCGGCTTGGCCGCCGCCAGCGCGTGTGCAACGGTCGTGTGATCAATACGCTCTTGTTCCGCGAACAGGGCAAGCTTGGTGACGATGCTTTCCAGTTCCCGGACGTTTCCCCGCCATTCCTGCTTCTTGAGCAATTCCAGGGCGGGCTTGGTAAAGACGCGCTCCGGGATGCCCTGCTCGATATACGTCTTGCGCAGGAGGTACCGGGCGAGGGCCACGACGTCTTCGGGACGCTCGCGCAACGGTGGAACGTTGATCGAGTAGCGGTTAAGACGATAATACAGGTCTTCCCGGAAGCGATTCTCCCGGATGCTTTTCCACAGGTCCTCGTTCGTTGCGCTGATGATGCGCACATCGATTTTCTTTTCCTTGGTATCGCCGACACGGCGGACCATGCTGTTGTTCAGCACGCGAAGCAGCTCCTGCTGGAATTTCGGTGTCGTATTCCCGATCTCGTCCAGGAAAATCGTCCCCCCGTCCGCTTCTTCGAACAACCCGACCTTGTCCGTTGCCGCGCCGGTAAAAGCGCCCTTGACGTGTCCGAACAACTCGCTTTCGAGTAGCGTTTCCGTCACGGAACCGCAGTCAATCGACACGAAGCGCTTGTCGCGCCGGTGGCTGCGCCGGTGAATGGCATGGGCCAGGACTTCCTTTCCTACGCCGCTTTCACCCGTAATCAAAATCGAAACGTTTGTTTTGGCTACCCGCTCCACCTCGCCGATCACGCGCAGCATGACGTCGCTCACCGCCACCATGCCGATATCTTGGAGGATTTCACTGATGTTGTCGGGAATATCCATTTTCGCCTTGGCTTCCAGCGCCTGGCGAACCAGTTCCGACAGCGCGGTAATATCGAGATTATCCTTCCCGATGAAGTTGAACGCGCCCAGGTGTGATGTCTCAACTGCCACGGGAACGTTGTACGATTGACCGGTGAGAATGATGACGGGAATTTCCGGGTGCGATTTCATGACCCGTGACAAGACTTCCCGTCCGTCCATCTGGGGCATCTGGATATCGAGCAGGAGGACGTCCACTTGCTGCTGCTCGATAATATCGAGGGCCTGAACGGGATTCGTTTCCGAAATGGCGTTATACCCCCTGTGCCGCAAGATATCCTCGACCGTCTGGCAGAATTCCTGTTCGTCGTCAACAATCAGGATTGTCGGTTTCATGCTTCACCTCTCGTCAACTGGTGCGCTGGGAATGCGGATATGGAATTCCGTGCCAACATCCAGGACGCTGTTGAACGTAATCTCGCCCTGGTGTTCGCTGATAATTTTCTGTACGATGACCAGCCCCAAACCCGTGCCGCCCTGGGAGAAGGAGGAAAAAGGCCTGAAGATTTTCTTCTTGACCTCGTCGGGCATGCCAACGCCGGTATCGCTGATGGTGATTTCCACGTAGGCGCCGCGCCGATCGATCCACTCGCCGCGCGACGTGAGGACGGTGATCCTCCCCTCGTGCGTTCCGATGGCCCGGATGGCGTTGTCCATCAGGTTCTGGATCGCTTACGGGAAATGGTTGATGTCGATCAGCGCCCGGGGAATCGTCCGGTTCAGGTTCGTGATGATCTCGATATTGCTCGAAGCCTTGGCACGATATTCATTGACAATGTTTTCCAGCAGCGTGTTAATATCGTACGGCTGACAGTTGTACTGTTCCCGGTGCGCGAGCCGTGTCAGGCTGTGCACGATGCCGTTGAGCTTCTTGGACTCCGCCACGATGCGATCGAGGTACTTGCTGATCTGCGGCTGCTTGTCGAGCTTCAGGTCCTGCACGAGAAGATCGAGGTGCTGCGCGGTCAGGGTAATGGTGGACAGCGGCGTCTTCGCCTTGTGCGCCACGTGTTGCGCGACGCCCGTCCAGTTAATGCGCCGGTCGTTTTCGATTGCCTGGGTGATGTCCTGGATGAGAAAGACGTACCCTTCCAGCTTGCGCGATTCCTGGTACATGGGCTGTCCCTTGCACACAAGCGTTCGCAACAGCTTTCCCTGGTTGAACACGATCTCGCGTTCCACCTGGTGATGGGTACGCAGCATTTCCTCGAACGTATCTTGTATCTCCGGCGACGGCGCCAGCTTGAAATAGTACTTGTAGTCGAATTGCATGGAAACGAATTCATCAAGTCCCAACAGCAACCGTGCTGCCCGGTTGAGCTGCTTGAGATCTCCGCGCGCGTCGAAAATCATGAGCGCGTCCTTGCTGAGGGCATTGAGCAGCCGGGTTTCCGCCTTGGAGGCATGCTTGATGTATTTCCGCACGAGCCACATCGCGGCCAGTACCAGGACGATGAAGACGTAGATGACGTTGGGATAATGCGTGGATAGAACATCCCACAGGGTACGCGTCCTGAAGTATTCGTCGATGACTTTCTGCCGCAATTCCGGCGTCAATTCCTGGGCAAACGCCAGCATAACCGGCGTCACGGTTAAAAGACAGAAAAGCGTAATTTTACGTATTGATCGCATGTTCAATCCTGGTGTACACCTCGCGCAGCGGCATCGAACGCTCAATAGCGATGCGCTTGCATTCCTCGAATTCCGGGACGAGCCGTTCGCGTTCCGCTTCCCTGATGACCTTCACCGTCACCTCGCCGAATTCCGTTTCCACTTGTTTCTGCTTCCGGGGAAGTTTCTCCCTGCGCATCTCGTGCATCCTCACGCCGGTGGTGGTCGTTTCCGCGTAGAGGATTTCCAGTGCCTTCCCGGCCAGGCCCGGCTCCGTCAGCACGGTGAGGAGATGTCCCGGTCGTCCCTTTTTCATCAGCACGGGGCTAACATACGCATCAAGCATCCCGGCGTCAAGCAATCGCTCGATCACGTAAGGATATATCTCGGGCTGCATATCGTCGATGTTTGTTTCGAGCGCCGTCACGCAGTCTTCCTGGAACCGGTCGTTGGTTTCACAAATCATGAGGCGCAGGAGGTTCGGCAATCCCGGTAGCTCCCTGCTTCCCGCGCCGTAGCCGATCGCCCGCACATCGATGATCTCTTCACCCGGTAAAACTCCTTTTGAAAGGGCGGCAACAAAACCCGCACCCGTGGGCGTGGTCAGCTCGAACGGGATGCCTGTCAGTTCCACCGGGTATCGACGGAGGATTTCCACCGTGGCGGGAGCTGGGATGGGCATGGTCCCGTGTTGCGTCTCCACCATTCCTCCGCTTCCGATCCGCACCACGGAGGTGTACACCGCATCGATCTCCAGCAACTCCAAACAGACTGCCGCTCCCACGATGTCCAGGATGGAATCCACGGCGCCCACCTCGTGAAAGTGGACTTTCTCCGGCGTCGTGCCGTGAATCTTCGCCTCCGCTTCAGCGATACGGCCGAATATGCCGAGCGCGTCTTTCTTGACGCGCGACGAGAGTGCGGATTGCTCGATGAGTGAGGCGATATCCGCGTAACTCCGCTGCTTACCTTTCCCATGCGAATGATGACCGCCGGAATCCACGTGCGAGCGGGGTTTTTCTTCCTCAACAGCGATGTCCACTTTCAAACCGTGTATCGCATGTTGCGCGACCTCGCGAGCGCGTATGCGCCAGCCTGTCAAGCCGAGCTTATTCAATTCTGTGGTGAGTGCATCCAGGGATACGCCCGCGTGCAGGAACGCCGCGAGGATCATGTCCCCGCTGATCCCTGCAAACGTATCGAAATACGCGATGCGTTTCATCCTTTCTTCCGGTACTTGTTGATCTCGTCGCGGATTTCCATGGCGCGGTTCCGGGCCGCGGCGGCGAAGTCCTCGCCGTCGCTCGCGTAGAGAACGCCCCGGCTCACGTTGAAAATCGCTCCTTCTCCCCTGCTGTCGC
The DNA here is from genome assembly GCA_024276335.1 of Bacteroidota bacterium. Classification (GTDB taxonomy): domain Bacteria; phylum Bacteroidota; class Ignavibacteria; order SZUA-365; family JAADGX01; genus JAADGX01. The sequence goes on along the minus strand of JAJRXL010000484.1, from coordinate 2,231 downwards.
ATCCCGCCCGGACCGAAGCTTCCACGCTGCCGCCCTGGGCGCCGATGCCGGGAATGAGTATCGGCGCGTCGCCGACCGTTTCCCGTATTCCCGCCAGTTCCTCGGGATGGGTCGCGCCCACGACGAAGCCGCAGTTCCCGTTCTCGTTCCAGCCCATGACGGTTTCCGCGACCCGCATGTAGAACGGCCTGCTGTCGACGTTGAGGTAGAGGAAATCCCGCGACCCGGGATTGGAAGTCAGGGTGAGAAAAAACGTGCACTTGTGCTTGCGATCGAGAAAGGGCTGTACCGAGTCCCTGCCCATAAACGGCGCCGCTGTGGCGGCATCAAAACCGAAGTCCTCGAAAATCGCGCGTGCGTACATCTCCGACGTGTTACCGATATCACCGCGCTTGGCGTCGCCGATGGTCACGATATCCTCCGGGATGCTCTCCAACACTTGCCGAAGCGTCTCCCATCCCACGGGGCCCATGGCTTCGTAAAACGCGAAATTCGTCTTGTAGGCGCACACCACGTCCTTTGTTGCTTCGATGATATTCCGCGCGAATTCCAGCGCCGGGTTCTCGCGATCCCGGATATGGCGTGGCAACCGGTCAGTCGCAATATCAAGCCCCACGCATAGAAGGCTTTGATTTTTGTTGATGACGTTATGTAATTTTTCCGTAAAATTCATGAATGTGGTATTCATACACCAAGAACATTAAAATTAATCTTTTCCCGCTGCACAAACAATGATAATGCCTGCGACCTTCTTTCCCAACCCGTGTCCGCTCTTTACCTGAGATGAAATCTCTGCTCCACGTTTTCAATCGGCCCGAATTCGAAGCCGCCTTGTCCCTTGAAAAAGGCACACGCGTTTTGCTCGCGGGGCTTGCCGGCGCCATGAAGGGCTTGTTCGTGGCGCGTTTGCTGCACGACACGGGGAAGCAGGTTGTCGCCCTCACCGCCTCTCCTTTCGAAGCGAGGGAATTATGGACCGATGCATCCAACGTCCTCGGGGAAGAGAACGTCATCTACGTGGGCAGCGAACATCCCCACGTTGCCAAATCTCTCGAAGCGCCGGACAGCTCTTTCGTGGAAAACGTGGAAAACCTGCGTCGCCTCCTGGGCGCTCCGGGGAAGCTGGTCGTGATGCCGCAGGAAATGCTCATTGCTCCCGTTCCTTCTCCCGGCGAGCTCCATCGCCACACGATCGCGGTCCACACCGGCGATTCACTCGACATGACGGACCTCATTCATCGCCTGGACCGCGGGGGATATGACCGGAAGGAATTCGTCGAAACCACGGGCGACTACGCGGTGCGCGGCGGCATCCTGGACGTCTTCCCCGCCGGGTTCGAAAACCCCGTGCGCATCGAGTTCTTCGGCGACGACGTCGATTCCATCCGCGAATTCGACGCCCTGAGCCAGCGTTCCATCCGCAACCTCGACCACATAAGCTTCATGGACTCCCTGTACCTTCAGGAAGAGGACCGTGATTTCGCCGTTGGCCGTGTCTCCGACTTCTTTCACTCGGATGCCGTCCTGTTCATCGAGGAAGCGATGCGGTTCAACGAGTTGCTCGACGAGAGCGACGAGCGCGAACGGCTGGAAGAAATACGCTCGCGGTTTCCCGTCTTCGAGCATTCGATCCTTCCCCACGACGGCGGTCCCATCATCGATTTCGGCGGGGAATTGCAACCGGCCTTCAACGGCTCGGTGAAATTTCTGCGCGAAGACCTCCGGAACAAGCTGGCGGAAGGTTGGAGCCTCACCATCGTGGCCGATTCGAAACCGCAGGCGACCCGGTTGCGCGACCTCCTGTTCGGTGAAGACGAACCTGACACGGAACTTTCCGGGGTCCGGATCGTCATCGCCCTCCTCTCGCGGGGTTTCATGATCCCGGACCTGAAAACCGCCTGCTACACCGAGCACGACGTCTTCAACCGGAAGCACGTTCAAAAGCGCGCCCATCGCGGTTTCAAGGGCCTTTCCCTCCGCGAGATGCGCCAGCTCAAGCCCGGCGACTACGTCGTCCACGTGGACAAGGGCGTCGGCAAGTTCCTGGGCTTCGAGACTATCGCGGTGGGAGGAGGAAAACAGGAAACGATCAAGATTGCCTTCGACGGCGGCGACATGCTGTACGTCAACCTGAACTACATCAACCGCATCTCCAAGTACTCCGGGCAGGAGGGCAAGGAACCGAAACTCAGCAAGCTCGGAAGCGCGGAATGGGCGCGGTTGAAAGCCCG
>JAJRXL010000483.1 GCA_024276335.1 Bacteroidota bacterium | reverse complement strand
GAACCGGGCGCGGCTGCCGATCATGATCAGTTCGGGCGTTCCGGCGGCAACGGTATCTACGCTCTCGTTCGCCGTGCCGCTGCCGCCGCTGGTTTCATTGCGTGAAGTGGAAACGGTGGGTCATTTCGCGGAGGGATTTTCCCTGGATTCGTCGCGAAGCCGGGACTCGTTGTTCTTCCGCTTCCGAGGAGCGAAAGCCCTCACCGGTGCGGACACGCTCATGGTGCTCGTGTATGACACCGATGAAATTGCCTCCGATACGACCCTGACCTTCCACGTCTGGCGGTTCTCCAAGAGCATCGACAGCTGCCAGACATCGCGCGTGGATTCCGGCAAGGTGCACCTGAGGGTGCGTCCCGCGCTGAACGTGTATTGCAAGGACACGGTGCGCGTGGATTGGGACGTAGCGGCCGGGAAGTACTCGCCCGATACGCTGACGATCACTTCCACGATCAGGAACTACGGTCCCGCGATGGCGCGGAATATCACTGCGGGCGTTCTCGACGTTCCGTACGGTCTGAAGCTTCTTACCCCGGCCACGGTGCAGGTGTCGCCTTCCACCCTCTTATCGGGCGAATCGGGAACGGCCGCATTCAGGTTCATCGTGTCGCCGGTAGATAGTAACCGAACCTGGAAGATTTGCATCTGGGTCCGGGGAGACAGCACGCAGGTCACCACGTGTTGCACCGTAATCAAGGTGGAAAAAGCCCGGACGCACCTGGCGCTCGATTGCTCGACCACTTCCATCGTGCGCTGGGACAGCTCAGCGTCCGTTTATGTTCCCAACCCGTTTCCGGTAACCGCAGTTATTCGCAACCACTCCGACCTGGATGTCGGGAATGTTCTGGCCTGGATCCACGTCCCGCCGGGTTTCGTCATCGACGGCCAGGTACCCATGCAACAACAGGTTCAGCCTGCCGTGATATCGAGAAGCGACAGCGGGGTCGTTCGCTGGATGATCAGGGCGCTGGAACGCCCGACCGATGACTCGGTTCGTTTCTGCATCAAGGCCGCCTCGGGGAAGGATACCTCTGTTTGCTGCCTCGATCTCTTCGTAATGAAGGCCCCGGTGAGATTGGCCATAGCGTGCGACGGTCCCTCCTCGTTTTCATTCGACGTGGAAGGCGACTCACTGCTGCCGTCGCGTTTCGAGGTCGCGGTGCGGGTGGAGAATATCTCCGAGCAACCGATGTCCAACACCCGTCTCACGATCGATGTCCCCTCGGGGTACGTTTTGCAAACCGGTGAAGTCCGCACCAAGCGTCCCCAGGGCGGGTTAATGATGCCGGGGGATACGGCGGTGTTTCGCTGGCGGTTACGGGGAACCAGGGACGCTCCCGATTTCAGCACGGTCTGCGTCACCCTCCGGGCCGACAACGGCGTCGAAGCGTACTGTTGTTCCGACCTGGTGGTAGTGCGGGTCAACGCGAAGCCGGAGCTGACGTGCAGCCTGGCCACCGTGGATACCGTGCGTTTTGTTGATTCCGTTTACGTTCCGGACCCCGTGACCGTACGAGTACGCATCAAGAACACGGGCAATGCACCGGCGAGGCGTGTATTCGCGGTACTCCACCAGGGCGCGGACATTTCCATAGCTGCCGGCGACCGT
>JAJRXL010000482.1 GCA_024276335.1 Bacteroidota bacterium | reverse complement strand
CGTCCAGGAACTCGCCCAGCGGTTCGCGAATGTCTTTTTCGTCGTCGATGATGAGAACGTGGTGGGTCATATCAGGACACCAGGATCTATGACGGGAGCCCGGTGGCGGGCGGGCAGAATCACGGTAAACGCGCTGCCCCGGTCAAGGGTGCTCTCCACGGTGATGGAACCGCCGAATTTCCGGATGATTCCGTCGCTTACCGACAAGCCGAGCCCGGTGCCGTGACCGTTTTTCCTGGTCGTAAAGAAGGGCTCGAAGATGAAGGCGAGGTGGTCGGGATCGATGCCCGAGCCGTTGTCCCGCACGATGACGGCAATGGTATCCTCGCGGGCGCGGGACTCGACGCGGAGTTCACCGCCCTCGTGCATAGCGTCGAGCGCATTGAGAAAGAGGTTCACGAACACCTGGATGACCTGGTCGGGAATGACCGCGACGGGTGGAAGCGTTTCGTCGTAGTTCTCGAGTAGAGTGATCCGGGCGAAGCGCTTGTCGCAACGGATGATGTTGAGCGCTTCCTTGACGAGTGCGTTGACGTTGACGTTTTGCGACTCTTCCGTAGCGGGTCGGGAATAATCGACGAGGCCGCGCACGATCCGGGCGATGCGATCGATGCCGGACTTGATGGATTGGAGTTGTTTGTCCATGTCCGGATCGGGATTCTTTCGCATCAACAACTGGACAATGGAGGAAATGGACGAGAGGGGGTTGCCGATTTCGTGGGCGAGCCCGGCCGCCAGTTGACCGGTAACGGCAAGGCGTTCGAAGTGGAGGAGCTCCTGGCTGAAACGCAGCACCTGGGAGAATTCTTTTCCTGTCCGAGCCCGGACCAGGAAGAGCATGACTTCCTCGATTTTCAGATCGAGTTGGCGCCAGAACTCCGGGATCACGCGTAATTCGTGCTCCCTGGCGAGAAGCCGCATTTGCTTCCGGAGAGAACAGAGAATAAACCCCGTTTGTGACACGAGCGCTGAGGTGTCTTTAAAGGCTTCCGCGACCGCGCTTTCCGTCATCGCTTTCTTTCCCGTCAGGAGCAAGGCCAGGCTCCGTAATTGTTGCTCCCCGGGAACCGCATCGGCAAGCGCTGGAGCTGCGCTCAGCAAATCGCGGCGCCAGTTTTCCACCAGCGCGTCCAAGTGTGCTTGCGTGAGCTGAAGTTTCACGGTTGTTGACTCCAACGGCTTTGTAGCCCGGAAGATAATTCGCTCGTATCTGTCATGAACTCGATGTGATGCAGAAAAAAAAAACCGCCCAACGGGATGATGGACGGTTTCAAAGAGTACATGGCTGTCAGCGCAAGTGGGCGTTACAATTCTGGATCATGGTCTTGGCTGGTTTGCGCAAGGTTTCGATATCCGTCGCGGCCAGGACTTCCTGGAACTGCGCCTTTGCCGCACGGTAATCCTTCAACCCGTACAGGCTTTCCCCGATCCAGTACATCGCGCGGACTTTGAGCAACTCGTCGTCAGTGTTGTCCCGGATTTTCCGGAAGATCGTCATGGCATGCGCGTATTGCCGGTTCTCGAAGTGCGCGCGTGCTTTGCGGAACATATCCAAGTAGTACGCGAGATCATGTTTCCTCTTTGCCGGCGCCGGTGCTGCCGCTGTTGCGTGGGGGCGGCGGTATCCCGTGGTCAATGGCGTGTTGGTTGGCTCGACCATGACAAATTTGAACGAGCCCGGGTTGATGTACTTGAGTACGAACCCTTGGTAGGGGAAGTTGTACGACTCACCTTCCTCGTTGACGATGAATTCACCTTCGTTGCCGAAGAAAGAAGTGCGCGCGGTGGTCAGGCGCCAGCGCTGGCCATCGACGAGGAACTGGTTTTCCAGCGGCAAGTTAGCCACACCGATGATTCCCATTTCGATTACTTCGTAAGAACTGGGGTTGAGCACGAAGTAAAACGTGGAATTCTGGGGAGGGACGTACACCGTGGGAGAAGCGCCGCGTTCGAACATGTACGCGACTCCTTGCTGTTCGAGCAGGGTGCGGCCTTCACCCCAGGGCATTCCGATGGTAATCCCGTAGATGGACATGTTCGTGCTCTTAATGTCCGCGTTGACCTGTGGAACGGGCTGTTCCGCAATGTTAATCAGTCCCGCGGTCTGGTTTTGCGAGAGGACAGGCGCCTGGAAAAACCAACACCAGGCGAGCGCCGCCATCGCGAGCCACGTCAGAAATTGTTTTCTATTAATCATGCTGTCCTCCTGAAGTGAAGCCACATGAAAAAATCCGGCAAGCTGCGCGCGAGGCGCCGCTTAGCGAATCTGGTCCCGGATTTGTTCCTTGATATCGGCGATGCGCGGGATGTCGAGTCCGGGAACTGCTTCTCCGGTCAGGTATTCTGTTTCGTACTTAATACGGACAGTCTTTCTTCCATAAGTGAATTTTACGGCGATTCGCGTACGGACGTCGGAAGCGAAGTCCGGCACCGTTTCGTATTTCCACTCGGTTTTCATGTAGCCGTCGTCCCGCACGATCGTTTCGAACTGGTAATCGTGGGAAAGGATGATGTCCACCACGATGTTCCACGCGTCACCGAAGGAAAGACCATCGCGAACTTCGTAGGTAATCCATCCATTGTCGGTATTCATCATGGGTGGTGTGCACCCTGAAAACAGCGGGAAAAGTCCGACAAGAAAGATCAAAGGAAGAAGAAACTTTTTCATGAGATGACTCCCAATATGTATGGATTGAGTTGTCAGTAATTGCAAGGCGTTAACGTCCCTCGATACATTGAACCAACAGTGTCTGGAGTTCGTCGTAGAGTTCTTTCAACTGCTCGCGGACCCCTTCCGGAATTCGTGCCTCTGGCGTATAAGCGAATTCCTTCTTTGCCGGTGCTTTCGGTAGCGACATGGCGAGATCGTTGCGCTG
>JAJRXL010000053.1 GCA_024276335.1 Bacteroidota bacterium | reverse complement strand
GTCGCGTTTCGCAACCTGTTTGGAACCGGGCGTTCGCTCTCGGCCCGGTGGGAACGGCCTTCCCGCTCCTCGCAGGAAATCGAGCTCAATTACCTCGAACCCTGGATATTTAATTTGCCGCTCAACGTGGGCGGCGGGTTTTACCAGCGGCAGCAGGATTCTACGTATATCACGCAATCGTTTCACGCCAAGGTGTCTTACCTTGCCAGCGAAGACGTCTCCGTTTCCGTCCTTTTCAACTCGGATGCCGTCATCCCCTCCACCGAATGGAAAGACAATCCTCTCCTGGCCAGTTCGACTCTCAGGGGGGGGCTGGAACTCGTCATCGACACCCGTGACGACGTGTACAACCCGCACCGCGGGATCGTGTTCATCAACCGCTACTCCGGGGGCAACAAGTACCTGGGAAGCGATTCCGGCGACGTTAAATCGTTCATCCAGAGGATTACGCTGGACGTCGGATACTACCAGTCACTCTTCGGACGTTTCGTGGGAGCGCTTTCGTTTCATGGTCGCCAGGTACGCGGCTCGCATCTCGACGTCAGCGATTATTTCCGGCTTGGGGGCGCCAACACCCTGCGCGGATACCGGGAGGAGCAGTTCCTTGGCTCCACCGCCGCCTGGACTTCGGCGGAACTTCGATACGATCTCGGGCGCCGGTCGTACATCTTTGGTTTTATTGATTATGGCTATATTTTACAACCTGCCGACGCGGTACGGGGAACAAGTGAAATAAACTTGTACCTTCCCGGTTACGGCCTGGGAATTCACCTTGAAACCGGCCTTGGTGTTATGGGTGTGAGTTACGCCTTGGGCAAGGGGGATTCCTTGACAGATGGGAAAATCCATTTCGGTCTCGTCAATGAGTTCTGATTCTTTTTCATTTCCGTACAGACTCCGATCCCGGTTGCGTGCGCTGGTGACAATCACCAGGCCTGCAAACGTTCTCATCACGGCGATGACGATCATCGTCGCGGGACTGATTGCCGGTATCGCACGGGATCAGCTCGGGATCCTGGCTATCGCCGCTGCGTCCGCAGCATCCCTCGCCGCATTCGGCAACGTGGTCAACGATATCTTCGACGTTTCCATCGACAAGATCAACAAGCCGCAGCGTGTTCTCGCTTCGGGCAGGCTTTCCATCAAGTCCGCCCGCGTTCTTGCCGTCGCCCTGGCAGGACTTGGTGTCGCGCTGGCCGGGTTGGTTTCGACGCCGGTTCTGGGCATCGCCGTTATCAGTGTGGCAATCCTGTACGCGTACAGCTCCGTGCTAAAACATATCCCACTGGTCGGAAACGTCACGGTGGGGTTGATGACCGGGCTGGCGTTCATCTACGGGGGGTTCGCGGCGGGTCATCCCGAAGCGGGAATTGTTCCGGCCGTCTTCGCGTTTTTCTATAACATCGGGAGGGAAATCCTTAAGGACATCGAGGATATCGAGGGCGACAAGGCGGGAAAAATCAGGACCTTTCCGATTCTGGCAGGAGCCGAATACGCAATGACGGTGGCGACGGTTATCTTCGCCGCCACTATCGTCTTGACAATTGTCCCTTATTTAACGGGTTGGTACGGGTGGGCATACCTGGCCTTCGTGATCATCGGGGTGGACGTCGTCCTTGCAGCCCTGATGCTCTCGCTCTGGAAGACACCGACACGCAGCAACATCCGCCGCATTTGTCTCTGGCTGAAATACGACATGGTCGTCGGCATCGCGGCAATTTACACCGGTACACATTTTTCTTGAGTTATGGGGAATAAATCCGATATGAAGACCGTCGAATCCATTATGAGACAGCAGAAAATCCGGGCTGTTATTTTCCGGATCATCCTGCTCATCCTGCTCATAGGACTTTCCATTTTCATCGGCTGGTTAATTGGAACCATAGGGGAAAACAATCCCGAGGTATTCAATCAAACATTCATGCCGCCAAAGAGTGTGACATGAACAGCTTGTCCGAGGAAGAGCAAACGCTCATCGGGCGGTACGGTCTGCTGGCTGGAGTGGATGAAGCGGGGCGCGGTCCGCTTGCCGGTCCCGTCGTTGCAGCCGCGGTGGTGTTTCCACCCGATACGCGGATTCACGGGATAGGCGATTCCAAGACGTTGACACCCGGGAGACGCGAGGAACTGCGCGACCGTATTTTCGAATGCGCCCTCCAGGTAGGCATCGGCACAGCCGAGGCCGTCGAGATCGACGAGATGAACATACTCCAGGCCGCTATCCGCGCCATGCAACGCGCACTGGAAAATCTTCATCCTTCTCCGGACTTCGTACTGGTCGATGGCAACGCTTTTCATCATCCGACGTTACCGTTCCGAACCGTCGTTCGCGGCGACAGCACCATGTTCACCGTGGCCGCCGCATCGATTATCGCCAAGGTTCACCGCGACCACATCATGCGGGAATACGATCGATTGTACCCCGAATACGGTTTCGCCCGGCACAAGGGCTATCCTACCCGCCAGCACATCGAATCCCTCCGGCGGTTCGGGCCGTCGCCCATTCACCGCAGGAGTTTCGTGGTGAAGAAGCTGGTCGGTACATCCGCGACAATTGCGAGGGGACTGTGACCACGGCATCCGTCGGCAGGGAGGGCGAAAAGATCGCCGCCGATCTTCTTCAGTCGAAAGGTTTTGAAATCATCGAAACCAATTTCCATTTCGGTCACGGTGAAATCGATATCATTGCGCGAGACGGCGAGTATCTCGTGTTCTGCGAAGTGAAAACACGACGGGGGAAACGGTTCGGCGATCCCGTGTTGGCGATAACCCCGTCCAAGCAGCGGCAGCTTCGGAAAATCGCCGAGGGATACCTGTATCGGAACAAGTTATTCGGCTCTCCATGCCGGTTCGACGTGATCACCGTACAATGGAAGCACGACCGCCCGGAATGCCGGCATATACCGAACGCGTTCACTTTCCTGGACGATCCCCCATGATTTCGATCCTGGCTTCATGGCATCCGTTCGTGGTGCACTTCGCGGTAGCGCTGACGTTGACCAGCTTCCTCTTCGACCTTGCCGGGGCCACGACGCGTTTCAGGCAGTTTGCCACGACAGGGTTTCACCTGATGATTGCAGCCGTGCCATTCCTGTTGCTCGCCGTACTTACGGGTAATCTCGCCGAAGGGATGCTCCGGGCAACGGAAGACCGTATGTTAATCGAGAAGCATCTTACCCTTATGAACGCTGCGGTGTGGGGGTTCATGGCCATTGCAGCATGGCGAGTTTATGCCACGCTGAAAAAGACGTTTACCCGCGCCTCCATGCTTTTCTACCTTGCTGTTCTTTTCCTGGTGTGTACCGCCATCTTCATCGGCGCGCAGAGAGGCGCCGCCTTGAGTCACATTCGATGATCCAAGAACAAAACGAAAAAAGCCGCCCGCAAGGACGGCTTTTATTTTCGTAAAACCACGTAT
>JAJRXL010000481.1 GCA_024276335.1 Bacteroidota bacterium | reverse complement strand
TTGAAGTTATTGCCCCGACGCGGCGTGTACGCGGTGCTCGTGGAATGGAAGGGACATCCCCACCTCGGGGTAATGAACATCGGCGTTCGGCCGACCTTTGGCGCGCTCACTGCCGTTACCGTGGAGGTGCACATACTCGACTTCGAGCAAAATATTTACGGTTCGCAATTGCGCGTTCACGTGTTAAAACGATTACGCGATGAAACAAAATTCGAATCCATCCAGGAGCTTGTGACCCAGGTTAAGCGGGATATCGATCAAGTACGACATTTAGCAGAAATTATAAACGTTCAAAAAATTCTCACAACACATTCAATGCAGGAGTAACATCAGATGGCAGTGTCTGTAGAAAGAAAACAGGAAATCATTGCGAAATATGGAGCGCACGATCGCGATTCCGGCAGACCAGAAGTCCAGATTGCAATTCTCACGGAGAATATCAACAACCTTTCCCAGCATTTTTCCCAGTTCAAGAAAGATCATCACAGCCGACTGGGGCTTCTGAAAATGGTCGGAAAACGTCGACGCCTCCTGGCGTATTTAAAGAAAAAAGACATCAACAGGTACCGGGAAATCGTAAAAGAGCTTAACCTCCGGAAATAATCACATATGTGGTCCAACGATCACTGAAGACAGAGAAGGAAATGAAACATACCAAGAAGATTGAAATTGGTGGGCGCACGTTGCTCATCGAAACAGGGCACATGGCCAGACAGGCTGATGGAGCTGCCATGGTTACGTACGGCGAGACGATGGTTCTCGCCTCGGTTGTTGCCGCGCATGAACCTAGGGAAGGAATTGATTTCTTTCCACTCCAGGTGGAATACCGGGAGAAAACTTCCGCCGCCGGAAAAATCCCGGGAGGATTTTTCAAGCGAGAGGGCCGACCCGCGGAAATAGAAGTGCTGTCGTCACGTATTATTGATCGGACCATTCGGCCCATGTTTCCCGATGGGTTCCGATGCGAAACCCAGGTCGTCGTGAGTGTGTATTCCGCGGATCAGCAAAACCATCCGGATACCTTGGGCGCTATTGCCGCCAGTACCGCCCTCATGATTTCGGACATTCCCTTCGACGGTCCCATCGCCGAAGTGCGTGTTGCGCGCGTCAATGGGGAATTCGTAATCAATCCGACGTATGACATGCTCGAAGATTCAGACATTGAAGTCGTCATCGGTGGGACCGAAGAAAGCATTGTCATGGTTGAGGGTGAAGCCAAGGAAGTCAGCGAGCAGGACATGCTGGAAGCCATACGCCTTGCCCAGGAAGAAATTGCCAGGATATGCAAGGCGCAGAAAGAGTTTGCCGCAGAGCTGCAACCGGTTAAAAGAGAGATTGAAATCGCAAAACCCTCGGAAGAACTGGAAGAGAAAGTACGTGCACTGACGGATGAACGGATCAAGGAACTGGTCAACACCGTCATGACCAAGGAAGAACGGTCCACCTCCATGAAGACGTTGACCGAGGAATGTATCGGCGCGCTCGAGGAGGAATTTCCGGAACAGGAAAAATTCATCAAGGGCATCATCCACGACATCGAGAAGAAGCACATGCGCGAGATGATCGTCGGCAAGAAAAAACGCCTCGACGGCCGGTCTCCCGACGATCTACGTCCCATTACGTGCGAGGTTGGTTTGTTGCCTCGGACGCACGGTTCAGCGTTGTTTACCCGCGGTGAGACACAAAGCCTGACAACAATCACCCTTGGAACGAAAAGTGACCAGCAGATCATTGACGGTCTCCTGGAAGAATACACAAAGCGATTCATGCTGCATTACAACTTCCCTCCGTTTTCAGTGGGCGAGGTGGGACGCATCGGTTTCACCAGTCGGCGTGAAATCGGGCATGGTAACCTGGCGGAACGCGCCTTGAAACGCGTTATCCCTTCCGAGGAGGAATTCCCGTACACGATCCGCGTGGTATCTGACATTCTCGAGTCAAACGGTTCCTCTTCCATGGCAACGGTATGTGCGGGTTCGCTCGGTTTGATGGATGCGGGAGTGCCCATTTCCAAAGCCGTAGCCGGTATCGCCATGGGCCTCGTTAAAGAAGAGGATGAGGTGGTGATTCTAACCGACATCCTGGGTAACGAGGATCATCTTGGCGACATGGATTTCAAGGTTGCCGGCACACAGGACGGTATCACGGCTTACCAAATGGATATCAAGGTGAAAGGTATTTCATTCGAGATCATGTCCGAGGCGTTGGACAGAGCGCGCGAAGCGCGATTGAAAATCCTCGATATCATGAATGCGACAATTGACAAACCGAGGGAGGAGCTTTCCAAGTATGCTCCGCGGCTGACGACGATCCAGGTCCCCATTGATATGATTGGCGAAATCATCGGCCCCGGCGGGAAGATGATCAAAAAGATCGTCGCGGAAAGCGGGGCGACGGTTGATATCACCGACGATGGCCGGGTCGTTGTCGCGTCGGTGGACCAGGAGTCTGCGCAAATAGCCATCAAGATGATTGAAGGGCTGATTCAAGTGCCGGAAGCAGGGGAAGTCTATACGGGCATTGTCAAGAAAATCACGGATTTTGGCGCCTTTGTGGAAATTCTGCCCAACAAGGAGGGCCTGTTGCACATCAGCGAAATCGAACACCGGCGGATCGAATCTGTTGATGAAGTTCTGAAAGTAGGGGATGAAGTAACGGTAAAACTCCTCAAGGTGGAAGACAACGGTAAAATGAGTCTCAGCCGGAAGGCACTGCTGGAACGACCGGCCGGAATGCCGGAAGAGAAACAGCGCCGGCGACCACCGGACCGGTCGGGTCACGGTGATAAAAGACGCGGCGGCCACGGAAGGTCGCGGCCTCATTAAACACGCTTCGTTAAACCACTGAGTCGGTAGCGAACATGTCCAAGGTAATGTTTACAATTACATACACCGTGAAGCCACAGATGCGCGCGGCGTACCTGAAAACGATTCAAGCATTAAAGGAACACCTGGTCGATGCTCGCGGGAAGGATTACTCGGTATTTGAGCACAAGTCGAAGCCGAACCGTTTCACGGAAGTGTATTTTTGCAAAGACTGGCAGGAATACGAACTCCTCGATGACGATCAGGACGAGATCGTACAAACACTCGTCGAGAAAATCATGAGCGAGTTTGTCCATGACGGGAAAACGGAGTATACCACACTGGTAGAAAGCGACTCGATCAACAGCGTCTAATCTACTACCGTGGTTGTTCTCCACGTTTTCCGGTGCCAATGGCGTATTGGGCAATTGCGTTTACAATCCGGTCTTGAATAGATCGGATTGTTTTTGTGCGGCCGATGAAATTCTGCATAAATATAACGAAAGAGATTCGGGCTTTGGCTGGAAAGGCCACATACCCTGCCAGCATGCTGGCGCCGGTAATTGTTCCCGTTTTTGCGTGGATGTATTCGGCGCCCGGTATTTGCCTGAAACGATATCTCAATGTTCCGTCTTTTCCACCTCTGGGTAAGAGGTCGAGGAGTTGAGATTGGCTCTCGGAACGCCACATCGATTCCAGGAGCTGGTGAAGGTTTCCCGGTGTTGTGAGATCGTAACACGACAACCCCGACGCGTCGGCAAGAACAACCCGGCCAGTGTCAAGCCCCGCCGAAGCAATGATGTCCTTGATGCGACGAGTACCGGCTTGCAACGATCCCGGCCGCTCACCCGATCTGACGGCAAGAAGCTTGCACAGCATTTCCGCGCTTAAATTATCGCTTTTCACAAGCATGTACCCGAGGATATTCCGGACGGAACGCGAGATGACCAATAATGTATCAGCTCCATGATCCGGCTTCATTGCATTATAGGCGACAAGACCGTAATCCGCGCCCGTGCTCTTCGTAAGAATGTTCAGCGCGATTTCCGGGGGCGCCCACAGGCTAAGGCGTTCTTTCTTACTGCTGCCTGAGCGAATCGTCCCCTTGACGATGATCTTGTTGGAGCATGGTTGTTTCAAAAAGAGAAGAGAGTCTTTTTCCGCGATCGTCACGAACGATTCCACAGCCACTCCGGGAAAACGCGGCATTGCTTGAACGCGCGCGCCTCGTGGGGTGCCGGATACGGTGACCTGGAATGTATTATGGTTGACAGCAAACGCGAGAACGGGTGGAGCATAGTAATAGGGAAGATCATCCCAGACCCAACCGGGGCCATAAGGAATGGAATCAAACAAGCTGCAGTCCACCAGGACACGCCTGTGTTTTCGTAATGGATAGCGTTGTAGTGAGTGCACGACTTTTTCCATATCTTCGAGAGAGAAGAGCGGATCACCACCGCCGTACAAGGTTATGAGATCGAATCCCGGTTTACGGGAAACGGTTACTACGGTGCGGACGCTATCCAGCGGATTTTCGGCCAATAGATACGCCGATGCAAGGTACAATTTCGCCGTCGAAGCCGGGTGCAGATTGAGTCCGTTGTACCGTGAGAATAAAAGCGAATCGCGCTCCAGGTCTTTGACGATAACGGCCGATATGCAGCCTTTCAATTCCTTTCTAGACAGAATCGAGTTGATGCGCGAGTTTACATCGACGATGCCCTGGGCGAGAACCGGGAAACCCCAGAAGAAATAAACAATAAGCAAGAGCGGAAAAATTCTCGTATGTCGGTCGTTCATTGTACGCGGTACCTACCCTGGTTAGTGACGCTGATCGTTGCCTGGACAGCTCCATACCACCGGTGCGAGGCAGACAGCCTTGATGTCAATCAATGGAGCGTATTGGCTGAACGTGTCTTCAGCCATGAAAAGATACAAACGATCATATCATTCCTGCCGGAGAATTGCAAAATATATGGATTCGACACGGGGGATTTCAGTAATGACGGCCGGAGCGACGTCGTGCTTTCGGTCAAAGCGCCCGACTACCCGTCCAACACGTTGCAAGTCATAATGTTCGTGAACGACAGGCACAGTTTCCTTCCCGTCTATCGTCGATTCACACGGTTTTTCAGCCTACCCATCGAGGTCGGCTTTACCATCGATAAAGGAGTATGCTACGTTACCCATAAAATCGCCGACAATCATTGGAGAATCGATGGCTGGCAAGTCCGTCGAAATTATCTTCAGCTCGTGAATTCCTGGGAAACCCGACTTCTGAATTTGAAGAACAACCTGTTTACCCTTGGGTACGAACACGAAGATTTTTTCCCGGAGTTACGGGAAAGGGAGGCGTATTTTCACCGGCTGGGGAGACGCACCTATCTCGAGAACTCCTTCGCGGTATTACCGGTTTACGGAAAAGACCGCACATTATCGTCGGCAGTGCCACGCGACGTGGTTGTGGATAGCGCGGAAAGTATTGCCAGTGGTTTGAGCAACTGGTATGGTCCGGATGATTTGTCGTATCGCATAAACGCCGTTTACGACTCGGCTTTTTTAACCGTGTCCATTTCCATCCTGGATGACATTCTCGTCTCGGTTGGTGCGACGGACAGCGTGGACAGGATGGAACTGTGGTTCGATGTTTCCGGACGACGAAAACTCCTTTTTTCAGAGAATGGATACGCGATACGTAAAACACCGGACAAGGGAGTCTTCGTTCTCGGGTTTACCATTGACAGCAGCAGTTTTCCGTACTTTTTTATCCAGGGTAAAACACTTACCAAGGAGCAAAAGGCGCAGTTGTCTGAAGCGAGGTTGCGACAATGGTATGATGAAATGGGGCGCGCACACGCTGATCTTCGCATTCCGATGGGAATATTTTCGGCGGGAAAGAAAACAATGAAATCGCGTTTCGGATTTGTCGCCGCGTATCACGATGTCGATCAACCGGATAAGCCGTTTCGGCAAACGACGTTAGCGACCTCTTCGAATTTCGAAAGCGGCAATCCTTCCACTTTTGGCAAGATCGTATTCCTGGAGGACGGTGAATGGTTCGGCGTGTTTCGCGATATTATGATCCATCGTCTCCTGAACAGGCTGACCCGGATCGGTGTCGTCGTTGCGAGAAAGCAGAGCCCATGACTTGCGCCGCTACATCACGATTTCTTTCCGCCT
>JAJRXL010000480.1 GCA_024276335.1 Bacteroidota bacterium | reverse complement strand
GAGGCGGAAAATGACGGACCCGGAACCGTCGTTGTTGGCCCAGAATGCTATTCCATCATCGCCGTAATCATGGATCACGAACTCGTAACAGCCGGGCACGAGGCGTATGGTATCCCTGTAAATGGCATTGTTGAGCAAGTTCTTCTTTGTAAATACCGGTTTGCCCGCGGCGTCAAGGATCTCGTAATAGGTTTCATACGCGGCTTTGTTCGTGCGCATGGAAATGACGAGGTAGCTGTTGTACACCGGCGCCGTTTCGAAATGCGATTCCATGGCGTTGTTAAACGCGTACTCGTCGGAGCGGCCGTTGGGATTGCTCACCGCAACGCGGAACACGTTGTTACCGCCCCAGGTCCCCCAGTCGAACGACGGCAGCCAGACCTCCTTCTTTTCCAGGAACTTGAGGCTGCCCGTCCAGCGGTAAGTGTTGGTGTTTCCTCCAACCGGTCCATAGGTGATGTCGAGGCTGTTCAGGATTTCCGCGCCGGTGTTCTGGATCACAACCAATGGCCGGGCGCAAATAGGATTGATGCGGTTGTACATTTCACCGCGGTTAGGCGCCTTGATCTCCACCACGGCGGCATCGAGCGTATGGTTCGGTGGTCCATAGGATACGAACTGGGTTTCCACGATGTAGTTCCCGTATTCATCGTACTCGCAGTTGTAATCGAGGAACACGCTCGACCCGGTGATGTAAGGGGTAAGCTCGATTTCCTGTGTCGTGGCCGGCATACCCGGACACCATCCTGCGCGGTCGTAAATCCACGTGCCTCCCTGGGGATACAGCGGGTTAGTGGCGCACTCCTGCCGTATCTGCCACTGGTATCGCCTTACGCCATCCACGTTCACGCTGTGAATCTTGGGACAAAACTCCGCGCAATTCGTGGGATTATCGAACTTGTGCCCGGTGGTTGTAACCCGGAGTTTGAACATTTTCGCCCGCGGGTCGAGATCGACTTTGCGTGCCTGAACCTTCGCGGCAAATTCCTTCAGCTTGAAGGAGCCTTTCCAGAGGTTTTCAATTTTAATGACGTCGCGGGGAGGCGTTCCTTCGATCATGATGAATTTCAGGTCAAGCAGTTCCTGCCAGTTGCCCGCCTTCAGGTGCACGGAGTCCGCCAGGAGCGGACGAAAGTCGGTCACGTCGTACACCCACGTCCATCCTTCGCCCAGGTCCAGGCCGATACCATAGGGCGTGATGAACCTTCCCAACTCGTAGCGGACCACGATTTCCTTTCCCGTGGAATCGAATTGCCCGGTGTGATGAAACAGGCGGGTGTAGGTCAGGTAATCCCATTCCCCGCACGCGGGATTCTGCTTAGGGTCGCACTTGAGCGTGTAGTACATCAGGATTTTCTCGAAGCGCTTGTCGGCGGGAGGAAACAAGAATCTCCCCTCCTTGGGAGAACCCGGCCAGTTGAACGTGAACGTCTGTACCACGAGGGTATCACCGGGGTCGGCCGCAGCCTCCGGCGTATTGAATGCAATCCCGCAAAACACAAACAGCATCACCGAGAATAAAACTCTCGTCTTCATGTCGCCTCCCATGAATAGTATTTCGTGATGATCAACCGAGCTTAACCGGCGCCCTCCGGCGGGTTTCGCCTCGTGGTAATAGTACGTAATTCACGTTACACCTTCAACACCGCCCGGCGTTCAATCCGAGCCGAGACGGCGAAGCGCTTCCCGCGCCCTGGTGTAGTCTGGGTCGAGAAAGAGGGCTTCGCGGAAATCCCTGCGCGCCTCGCTGATATTAGACAATCCTTCCAAGGCCAACCCCCTGTAATAGAACACGGCGGCCCGTTTATCCTCGCGGAGCGCTCTTGTCAGCTCGTCAACGGCTTCCTTGTACCGTTTCATCTTGACCAGCACCCGGCCGACACGGTAGGGGACGTCGCTGTCGCCGGGATCGACGGTCAATTCCAGGCGGTACTCTTTCAACGCCGCCGGGTACTCTTTCATGTACTCATAACTCGCGCCGATATTGAAATGCGTGTTATCGCGAGTGGAATCAAGTTCCAACGCTCGCCGGTACATTGCAATCGCATCGCGGTACCGTTTGTCTTCCATCAAAAGAAAGCCGAGATGGTGATACGCCGTGGCCGTGTTAACGGTCGCCGCGTATTGCCGATAGAAATCAATACCGGCGGCATTGTATCGTTCCTCAAAATCCGGGACCTTTTCCGCAACGAGTTCTTTCCATTTTTCGATGTACCGCGACTCTTCCAGCAGCGTTTCCAGGTGAAGCACGAGATGAAACGGGTTCCAGTCCACCATCGGTGTGAGGGCCTCGCGCACGGGGGCAAGGCGCATGCTGTCCCGTAAGCGGTACAGGAACTTTCGGTAGCCGCGCTTTCGCAACCGCGCCATCTCGAATTCCAACGCCGGGTAATCGAGCGTGTTGATCGGAACATCACGATCCCCCACCAGGTTCGTGGCATTCGTATTGAGCACCCCGTAAGCAATCCATTCCGGGTTGATATCGTACTGCTTCAGGAAATATGGTCCGAGCAACGGGTTATCGGCCACGATCCCCGCCTGGTGCGCGCGGAGCGGCTCCCGCGAACAGAGGAGAAGGAAATAGGCGGAGCGGACTGCGCCGAGAATGCAATAGGGAAACGATTGGCCCAGTGTCTTCAAAAGAATGTCCACACCGCGGTCGCCGATACGGCTGTCGATCCACGTCATGTACACGCCGTCGGGGGCAAGGCGCTTCTTGACCGCCTCGATGAAATCGCGCGTGTACAACTTGGAGGAGCTGAAATACAGGGGCGTGGTCACCGTGTTGATAATAAGCGAATACGTTCCCGTGCCGGCCTTGACAAAGTGAATGGCATCATCGTGGATGATGGAAACCTTGGGATTGCTCTCGATGTCGAAATTGTAGTCCTTCATACGAAAGAGATTTTCCAGCACGACGCCGTTGATCTCCACGCCGTCGGTGTGATCGAACAGGAGGCCGACCGTGTTGGCGGTTGCTCCACTGCCCAGACCGAGCACAAGGGCCCGATCGTTGCGAGGAGCAAAGACAGACGAAAACGCCCCGACAATTTTTTCCGCCGGAGCATCGAGAGGAATGCTGATGTACCCGTTGATGAAAAAATACGGCCGGTTGCGGAACCACGTAATGGAAAAGACGTCCTGGGGCCCCTTGAACCTGTCCGGAAAACGTAGATTCGTCCGACCTTCCTCCAGGTCCTCCGTGGAGTGGTACGAGGTATGGCCAATGTACAACAGGTCTTCATTCCACAACCCCGCATGGAACCCCACGGCCGCAAGGAACAGCGTTGCCACTGCGACGGTCTTGAGGTTGAATTTTTTCTGGTGAACGATAAGCGCGGTGGCGGACAGACCCACGATAACGAGAAACAGTACCCCGTAATCGAATCGTTCGTGGAGATAAAACGCGAGGATGAGAAAGCCGAAGGCGTTGGCAAGGGACGACACGAAGAGCAACTGGCCGGATTCGCGCGCGACGTTCTCCTGTTCCTTGAGAAGAGCCGGAATAGTGGCGCCGAACGTGATAACCGGCACTCCCATGATGATGGCCAGCGTCAGTGTTTTCAACAGCACGGCACCGGTGTACGTCTCCACTGCGGTCGGGTAACTGGCCGCGTACAATTCCGTAACGGCGGTGAATCCGCCAAGCAACCAGGCCAGCCCCGCCAGGTTCAGGATCATCAAAGCCGGAAACGACACCCGGAACCGCTTCACGATCAGTGATCCCAGGGCGATGCCGAGCAGAACCAGGAAGAGAATCACCGCGAACGTCTCGCGGTACGGACCCATGATGCACTCCGCCACCTTTACCATGAGAAGCTGGAAAATAGCCGACCCGATGCTGGCCAAGGCCAGTGCTGCCAGCACGAACCAGGGAAAGTTCCAGCCGCCCGCGATCGCCGTCTCCGGTTTCATCGTGCATATGTCCCTGTATCCCACGATGAGCGAAGCCGCCACGACACCGTTGAGCACCGCGATAAACAGCGTGGCGTCCCGGATACCCAGCCATCGCACCAGCCAGAACTCTATCAACAGCGCGGTAAATGCGGCGCCAAAATTGTAGAAAGCGTATGCACGGGAAAAGACCGGCCCTTCTTTCATGCGGCTCAAGTAACCAGCGAAAATCGGTAGGCTTGTCCCAATAAAAAAGGCGGGAACGATAAGAAGGAGCACGCAGACCAGGATGGACGTTGTCATCCCGTAGGCCGCAACGGGAAGACTGGAATACAACAGCCTGTCTATGAGGCCGCTTCCAACGGCAAACAAGGCGCCGAATAATCCAATCCCGGCCTCCAGCAACCATAAGTGTGCCCACAGCCTGTGCGCGTACAACGTTCCGAACCCTATTCCCAGAAGGAATGTCAGCAGTATGGCCGCGCTTACGGCAAACTGGTCGCCAATGATATTTCCCAGTATTCTTCCATACAAGATCTCGTAAGAGATCCCGCACAGCCCGGACGAAAAGAGGAGAAATACGAATATCAAACTACGAAAGCGCCGGAACATTACACCTTCCCTCAGCAAGTGGTGGTAAAACGCTGCAGGATCATCGCACTATAACTGGTGAACACTAGGAGATCCTCAGCACCTTGGCCCCACGGATCTTTCTCTCCTTCAACTCTACCAGCGCCTGATTGGCTTGATCCAACGAGTACTCCCGGTACTCGGGTTTCAGGGGAATATCGGCCGCGATCTCCAGGAATTCCTTTACATCGATGCGCGCAACGTTTGCCACGCTCTTTATCTCCTTCTCCATCCACATGTGCCGTGGATAATCGAGCTTCAGAAGCTCCTTCTTGTCTTTTTCTTCTTTCCTTATCGCGTTGATAACGAGTCTGCCGCCCGGTACCAGGTTTTTCAACGCCTCCACGACCGGTTTCCACACCGGCGTCGTATCGATGATGGCATGCAGTTCCTCCGGCGATTCGTCACAGGTGTCGCCCGCCCATACTGCCCCGAGTTCCACTGCGAACCGCTGTTCTTCTTCACTGCGAGCGAATACGTACACCTCCGTTTCAGGGTACTTATGCCGAACCATTTTCAAAACGAGATGACCCGACGCGCCGAAGCCGGTGAGACCAAGGCGTTGACCGTTGGCGACGCCGCTCAAACGCAACGAGCGATAGCCGATGGCGCCCGCGCACAACAGGGGCGCCGCCTCGGAATCGCTGAACACGCCGGGGATGGGAAAGGCGAAGTTTTCGTTCACCGTCATGTACTCCGCGTAACCGCCGTCCGCATCGCGACCGGTAGCGCGAAATTCAGGGCAAAGGTTTTCGTTGCCGGAACGGCAGTATTCACACGTGCCGCAGGAGGAAAAAATCCACGCTACACCAACGCGGTCACCGGGTTTGTATCTTCCGACATCCGTGCCTGCCTGCTCGACGGTTCCAACAACCTGGTGCCCCGGCACAACGGGTAAGCGAGGCGGCAGTGTCCTTCCTTCTATCTCGTCAAGCTCCGTGTGACAGATACCACAAACAGATACGCGGACGAGAATCTCGTGCCCGCGTGGAACGGGTACCGGCATGTGTTTTTTCACCAAGGGGTGATGGTTGTGATCAACATCCGAAATTTGATCGATAACCATTGCTTTCATAAGCTTTCCACGTCTTGTGTCCACAGGCATACTGCTCCCAAAGAAACGGAATCTCCATCTACCATACAACGTGGTTGTGTGCAAGGGTAGTAAAAATTTTCAAATTACCGTGAATATTATTTGCTCATATCGTTGGAAATTGCGAGTTTGCCAGTCAAACGAAACGATGCATCACGACCCTGTTTTCAGGGCTTCAGAATACAGAGATATTATAGTCTCGCTCCTCACAAGCGGTGATTCGATTTCCCCTTTTCGGTCATCGAATAATCGATTAAGGAAATGCGTATGAAAACGAGTCTTCCAATCCGGTTTATTGTGATCCTTTCGTTTCTTGTTTTTTTTGTCCTGTCAAGACACAACGCACATACGCAGGACTCGAAAAACACCACTCTTGTCGGTCGTTGGGCCGATGGTCCTTGTTTTTCCGTAACGGTTAAGGATAACATCGCCTTCTTTGGAAACGGCGGGAATGTCGAAATCGTGGACTTTTCCGATACGTCCAATCCGTTGCACCTGGCAACGTACACCACGCCGTCCACTGTCCGGGGATTGGTTCTCGATGGCAATCATCTCTATATCGCCAATGGCGCCACTGGTCTCAGGATTCTCGACGTCGCAGACCGCTCCCAGCCCCGCGAGATGTCCGCTTTCAGATTTTCGTACTCAGCCAATAACGTTGCGGTAAGATATTCCATCGCGTATGTTGCCGCCGAACATGCTGGTCTTCGAATCGTTGACGTTCAAAATCCTTCGCGTCCTTTAGAAATCGGTTTTTTCGAATCCGATAGCATCGTTGCATTGGACCTCGATCTGGCAGGCAATCTTGCCTTCGTCGCAAGCCGTGAATTCGGCCTGGTGATCATCGACATTCAAAACCCGGAACACCCCACACACGTGGCATCGTACGCGAATAACAGCTACGCGTTTGGCATTGCCGTTAAGGGAGAATACGCCTACCTCGGCGAAACAGGCCGCGGTTTGCGTGTCATTAATATTTCAAACCCGGCACAACCTCGCGAAGAGCGCTTGGTAACAATACCCGGCAGCATCGAAGGGGTTACAACCTACGATTCGCTCCTTTACCTGGCCTGTTCAAATGGCGGGTTGCGAATCTATGATATTTCTTCGCCAGGAGACCCAGTGGAAGCAGGCTCCTTTTATCAATCCGGTTTTGCCAAGAGCGTTTACTTGGAAAATAATCGCGTTTACCTCGCTAATGATTTCACCGGTCTTCGAGTCATAGACGTTA
Organism: Bacteroidota bacterium; assembly: GCA_024276335.1. Classification (GTDB taxonomy): domain Bacteria; phylum Bacteroidota; class Ignavibacteria; order SZUA-365; family JAADGX01; genus JAADGX01. The sequence goes on along the minus strand of JAJRXL010000480.1, from coordinate 1,516 downwards.
CCGATCCATCGAAATGCACCGAGGTTTCTTCGTACGCGACTGCTGGCGTAACACACTACGTCGATGCATCAGGCAGTATTGCCTGCGTAGCAAATGGGTTAGGTGGTCTCCGTGTCCTGGACATATCCGATCCCACTCGTCCGTTTCAAATAGGTGTTATAAACACTGCTCATTTTTGCAAAGATGTAAAGATGATCGGTACCCTTGCTTATATCATCGACCAGGACGGATGGTTGCGTATCATCGATCTTAGCGACGTGAATAGCCCCAGGGAAATCGGAGCTATTGATTTTTTTGTTTCCGCGCATCGCGTTACCATCTCTGGTAATTACGCCTACGTGTCAGCGTTGACAAAGGGTCTGTTTATCGTAGATATCTCGACTCCATCCAATCCCGTTCTCGTTTCACATCTCGACACTATCGGACAAGCAAAGGATGCCGCTGTTACCGGCTCGCACCTTTTCGTAGCCACGTATAGAAACGGCCTGAAGATTCTCGATATATCCGATCCCGTCAACCCCGTAGAAGTAGGCGAGTACCGTACTTCCGACTACTTGTGGGACGTGGCAATTCAAGGACATTACGCATACGTGACAGGGCGACCGACCGGTGTGCGAATACTCGACATTTCCAACCCTGTTTCGCCGGTTGAGATAAGTTCTCATCCAACGGGCAAAACATGTTTCTCAATCATACTGAAAGGGAATTACGCATACACTGTCGACTTCTCTAAAAAACTACGTATAATCGACATATCAGATCCACGCAATCCCATGGAATCAGGTCATTACATAACCGGCGGTTATCCAATTGGCGTTTGTGTAAATGAAAATTTAATCTTCGTCGCGGATCAGCAAAATGGAGTATATATCATTCGTCACGACATTCCTTCATATGTCGATGAGCAACCGATTCGTAAAGCGGAACCGACGGTTTTTCTCGAACAGAATTACCCCAACCCTTTCACGGAGAACACAAACATCTCGTTCACCCTTCGTAAGCCGGGACACGTACGGCTTACCGTTTATAATCATCTTGGGGAGAGAATAACGGTTCTTGAGGATTCGTGGAAGACACGTGGAAGACATACGGTTCAGTGGAATACCATAGAATCCGGGATTCCGATGGGCGTGTACTTTCTCCAGCTCAAGAGAGACCGGGATATCGTCACACGGAAGTGCGTGATTCAGTAAAGATCCAATGACACCGATTCGATTATTGGGATAGGGGGTTGAAATGACACCAAAACGTTCCTTGCTGATCATTTTTCTTTTTGCGTCTTTCCAAGTAACCTGGGGCCAGAGAATTTTACCAAAAGACCTGGAATACCTCGGAGCCTTCCGCCTACCTACAGGATCCGGAGGTTCGAACTGGGAGTATAGCGGTCATGCCATGACCTATTATCCTCACGGGGACCCCAACGGTACCAACGACGGCTTTCCGGGTTCCATCTTTGGCATCGGTCATGCATGGCACATGCTGGTTTCTGAAATCAGCATCCCGCGTCCCGTCATCT
>JAJRXL010000479.1 GCA_024276335.1 Bacteroidota bacterium | reverse complement strand
TCTCTTTTTTTCTTGAAATTATGGTTTATGCTTGCCTGCAGAAAGCTGCATGTTGTATCTTCGAACAATCATGCGCGTTCTGCCGCGGCTTCCCGGTACGCCCCATTCACGTATAGAGCCATATCACTTCGCACCGCAGTATCCGTTTTACCAACTGTAAAGGTACAAAAAACCCATGACCAACTCCCCGTTCTCCAAAGTCCGCCTCAAGGATTTCCCCAAGAACTACTGGGTAGTCATCATGTTCGAGTTTTTCGAGCGCGGCTCGTACTACGGTATGATGAGCATCCTTTCCGTGTACCTCACCGACATTCTCGATTTCTCCAAGGAAGGGGTGGGCCTGATCAAGAGCACAATTCAACCGCTCTTGTATTTCCTTCCCATCCTTTCCGGGGCTATCGCGGATCGCATGGGATACCGCAAGACGCTCATGGTGGCGTTCACGCTCCTGGGCGGCGGCTACTTCCTGACCAGTCAAATGACCACCTACGGCGCGGTCTTTTTCGGCCTCGTCATCATGGGATTGGGCGCGGGCACGTTCAAGCCGGTGGTTTCGGGCACCATCGCCAAGGTCACGGACGAGAGGACGAGTACGTTGGGATTCGGTATTTTCTACTGGACGATCAACCTGGGCGCATTCCTGTTTCCACTTTTCCTTGTCCCCCTCCTGAAAGCCATTTCCTGGCACTACGTCATCATGGCTTCCGCCATCGGCACCGGCGCCATGATTATTCCTACCCTTTTTCTTTACAAAGAGCCGGATGGCAGGGTCGAAACCAAGGAACCGTTGATGGACAGCATACGGGGTATCCTCGACAAACTCATCACGGTTTTCAAGGACTGGCGGTTCATCCTGTTCATTTTTATTTACTCCTGGTTCTGGATCCTGTATTTTCAAATGTTCGACAGCGTACTCTGGTACGTTAAAGCATTCGTGGATGCCACACCGCTCAATGAGTTCGTGTTCTCCGTCACCGGCCTGAGATGGGAATTCGACATCGAACACGTCACCGTCATCAATGCGGGGACCATCATTCTCCTCCAGCTTTTCGTTTCCAAGATTGTCAGCCGAACCAAGGCGCTCCCCACCATGATCACTGGTGTCATGTTGGGCACCATCGGCATGGCGATCCTGGCCATCAACACAAACATCTGGGTGTTTATTGCCGGGATCATCATTTTCTCCATCGGTGAAATGACCACGCACCCAAAATTCATCAGCTACCTGGGGCTCATCGCGCCCTCGGACAAAAAAGCGACCTACATGGGTTTCGGCTTTCTGTACGGGGCTTTCGGTTCCCTTATCGGCGGCGTCCTGGGAGCGTTTCTCTACGTCCGATTCATCGACAATCCCATGATTGCCCATATCAGGGATCAATTGGCGAGCAAGGGCATCCAACTCCCCGAGGGCATAACCATCGCGCGAGCGCTGGAAAAAGCGCAGGCAGCGGGACTGAGCAAGGCGGAAATCGTAACCCACGCCAGCCCATCCGAGCTGTGGCTGTTATTCAGCGGTATCGGTGTCTTCACCATCATCAGCTTGCTTCTGTACCAGAAATTCATCGCCCGCCCCTCCAAGCACTGAGGAACACACAAAAAAACCCGCTGCAGGTCAGGTACACACACAGCGGGAGAAGGGTTTGAAAGTGTTCGGTGGCAGGCCACCAGGCTTATCATGGCTTGGAGTAAGAAGCTGGTAAACTCGTTTTTTTCAGTGGGATTTTCTATGGGCACCCACTTGAGTTTAAAGTCGAGCCCACTACCGCCTGCCCTCCCCCATGCGTTTAGCTGACGGCAGCGGGCTCCTTCTTCTCCTTGCCACTTTTCAATAAAGAGAAAAAAACGTCTCAAACAAGAAAAATCGCGGCACGAGGCTGCAATTATTGCAAGAAACTTGTGGGATCGTCTAAAAATGGCATAAACAAGCTGTTTTCAGCAATGCGTTGATTTATAATATTTACAATAATTGATGTCTCAACATGTTTTCTGTTGAAGCCCCGTTCAATATGACCCAATAAAGGGTTGCCATCCCGTTAAAATTGTTACTGGACGATTCGGGGTTCCTTGACAATTCAATAGGAATTACATGAAATGCAATAATTACAACAGGCTGTTTCCGCTGTATGGTAAAAATTACATTTTCCGGTAAAGCGTATTTTGCGCGCGGATTCGTTGAGAACGATGATAACGGGGAAATTAGTTAAGGCTGAAAACGTACAGCCATTTTTCCACCGTGTAGAGGAGGTTTTGCGGGCTTACCGGCTTGGGAAGGAAGTCATTGCAACCAGCATCGAGTGCGTTGCGTCGATCTTTTGAAAACACGTGGGCAGTAACGGCAATAATAGGAAGCCTGGAAATACCGGGTGTACTCCGGATATGGCGTGTCAACTGGATACCGTCTTCGGTTCCTTTCAGTGTCAGGTCCATTAAAATCAACTGAACGGTATGATGGCGGAGGATCTCGCGGGCCTCGTCAGCTCCGATGGCAGAGAGAATATGGTAGCGCTTACCCAGGACGGATTTTACGTATTGTTGGCTTAACAGGTCGTCTTCAACGAGCAGTACTTTGGGATATTCCATTTCGATTTGTAACAGGTTATTTAATGAAAATACAGTTATACAAAAACATTTAAATCCGTAAATCGCCGTTGTGATTTCTCGTAATACGGCAGGGAGATGGTAAAGACCGATCCACTTCCCTTACGGCTATCAACTTTCAGCCTTCCATTGCAAATATCAATAAAATTCTTGGATAATGCCAGCCCTAAACCTACCCCCTCGAACCTGCGCGAATACCCGCCCTCTTCCTGCGAAAAGCTTTCGAATATGTGAGGCAGGTATTCCTTGGTGATTCCTACTCCCGTATCATGGATACGTATTTCCACCCAGTGTCTGTTGCGACACGACAAGGTGATCTTCACCCGCCCCTTTTCCGTGAACTTCACGGCGTTATCGATCAGGTGGGAAATTGCGCGATCAAGAGCATAGGGATCGGCCTTGACGTATATATCTTCGTGGGGAACCTCAATCTCGAACTCGATGTTTTTCCGGGCGGCAATTTCTTTAAACCGCGCGGCGCACTCCTCCAGTTGCTCCACCACGTTTAGCGAGACCGGCTTGACGTCGAAATCATTGGTCTGGAGCCGCGATGCATCCACCACTTTCTCCACCGTATCCAGCAAACGCAGGGATGCTTCCTCGATGCTCTTGAAAAACTCCCTGTGCTCCGGATCGACCTTCTGCTTGTAAAACTCCTCCAATACCGAAACAAAACCCATGATGATATTTACGGGTGTACGAAGTTCATGGCTAAGACTTATCAGGAACTCGGATTTGAGGCGATTGGCCCGCTCTGCTTCCGCCTTGGTTTCCTTCAACTGCTCCACGTATTGTTCCCGCTCCGAAATATCAATAGCGAGCCCCAGGCAGCCGATGACGTTTCCGCGGTCATCCAACAGGGGCCCGTAATGCAATTCGAAAGCCACGTCGTTCAATTTCACAATGGTGGAAAATTCCTCCCCCGACAGGGCCCT
>JAJRXL010000478.1 GCA_024276335.1 Bacteroidota bacterium | reverse complement strand
GGAAATTTTCATTGGACCGCCGTGCTTGTCATCTCCGGCCCCGCGGCGCTTACAGGCATTCTCTTCCTGGTAAACGGGGCATACCGGGACAAACCGCACCTCGATTCCCGGTCGACGTGAAGGCTGAAACCAATAACCCGATTTTGTTGATGAAAACCTTCGGTAATTTCTTCAAAGCCGCCGGACTTCTGGTGGCTATCCTGTTCTTTCAGTCCTGCGGGACGGACCTGGATCGTCATTTCTCCGGCGTGGATGCTGCGGCGTTCGTTCTGTACGACGCCCGGAACGACGAGTTCACCCGTTACAATGAGCAACGCTGCCGGGAACGATTCACGCCCGCCTCCACGTTCAAGATTCCGCATTCCATCATCGCGCTCGAAACGTCGGTTCTCGAAGATGAAAACACGGTCATCGAGTGGGACAGTGTGCGCGTCCCGCGCCAGGCGTGGTGGAACAGGGAGCCATTCGTGCACTGGACTCGAAGCCACAGCCTGGCCTCGGCAATGAAATACTCCGTCGTGTGGTACTACCAGGAAACAGCCCGTCGCATCGGGGCGAGCGACATGAAGCGTTACCTCGAAGAAATGGAGTATGGAAATGAAGACATCTCCGGGGGTATCGATCGGTTTTGGTTGGGTAGCACGCTGAAGATTTCGGCCGATGAGCAGGTCGAATTCCTGAGGAGATTTTACGACAACCTGTTGGGAATATCGGAGAGGACGACAAATATCGTAAAGAAAATTCTCGTGCTGGAAAAAACCGGCATGTATACACTCAGCGGCAAGACGGGATTGAGCAGTCGGGCGAACGGCACGTACCTCGGGTGGTTTGTCGGGTACGTCGAGGGGGACGAGGGCGTGTACTTCTTTGCCCTGAACATGGAGGGCAACGATCTCGATTCGATAGCAGCCGCGCGCATACCGGTTACAAAGGCAATTCTGGCCGATCTCGGCGTTCTTCCGGCGACCGTTGAGGCCGGGAAATGAGCGCCGCGTTGGAAGGCGTTCGGATCATTCCCCTGGAAGAAAAGCACATCGAGAGTTACCATCGCTGCCTCGATGCGGTGGCGCGCGAGCGAAAATACATCGCGTTCGTCGAAGCGCCGCCGCTGGACTCGACCCGGAAGTACGTAATGGCAAACGTCGCCGCCGGCGCCCTGTATTTCGTGGCCGTTGATGGAGTGGAAATCGTGGGATGGTGCGACGTTGTGCCTTTGAAATGGGAAGGGTTTACGCACTGCGGGCGGCTGGGGATGGGCGTATCGAAAAACTACCGAAGACGCGGTATTGGCAGGAATCTCATGGAAGTGGCGTTGCGGGAAGCGGAAGAAGCGGGATTCGAGCGGGTGGAACTGGGCGTCTTCGCTTCCAACACGGCGGCCATACAGCTTTATGAAACGTTTGGATTCGTGGTGGAAGGAGTCTTGAAGAAAGCGCGGAAATTGGACGGCACCTACGACGATGTCCTCCTGATGGCCAGGTTTATCGGAGCAACGTGAGTCGGGGGGCGGTCGAATTCACCTTTCGACCATCACTATCCGTGTTACAACTTCCGAGGGAGTGCGCAGCACCGCGTAATATACCCCCGATGAAAGGGAGGAGGCATTGAATTGCACTGCATATCTTCCCGGTTCCAATGTTGCATTCACCAGAGTGGCGATTCTCTTTCCGGAAAGATCGTACACTGAAAGCGTGACCGGCGTGGTTTCGACAATGGAATATTCCAAGGTGGTAACGGTCCTGACTGGGTTCGGCCTGCTAGGATTCAGGGAGACGCCCGTACGCCTCCGGCTCAGGCGCTCGCAGAAGCCATCGATCAGCGCCATGCCGCTGGTATCCGGACCAATTGTGGGGCAGCATCGTGCGTACACTTTCACCGTGGGCAGGATCACCGACGTTTTTTCCGCCTCCGGTTTCCCGAGGACCCGGAAAACCGCTACGTACAGGACGTTCCTCGGCGCAGGTTGAAACGCGGGAGAAGCCTGCACGCGGAGCAGGCCCGGTCGCGGCGTCTTCCACGTGATGGAGGCCGGTTCTGAAGTTGTACCGGACGTTTCCACTCCGATTGGCTCCAGGCGCAGCGGATCGTAGAAAATCTCCGAGATGAAAACGGCCGGAACGTCGTCAAACGTCGTATCGGCAATGAACACGGGAAGCCGCAGCTCCTCCGGCGGGGAAACGATCCGGAGCGAGGGCAGCCAGGCAATCACGTTCCGTTTGCACACGCAGATATCGATGGTATCGGGAAAGGCGTACACCACGTTGGGACAACCCGCCTGGAATTCGAGACTGTCGATGGATAGGATCACCGGACTGCTGCTGTCGGCGGGTAGGGCTTTGAAACGCACTCCGACCAGGTTTCCGTTGGCCAAGCCGGGGCTGATCCGATCGCCGGAAAAGACGAGGACACCGGGCCGTGGATTTTGGAGCCGCACCTGTGTGTTCTGGGTTATGGTTCCCACGGTGACGGGCAGGAGCGGATTCGGTTCGAGAAAAGCGGGATTGTACCGGACTAGAAAACGAAAGGATATCCGCGAGCCGGTGTGCAGACCGGGATCGAGCTTGAAATATACGATCACGTTGTTGTTGGGAGCGACCTCCGGCGGAGCGACAACACGCAGTGTCAGGGTGTCGGAACGGAAAGGGGAGGCATAGACGGTGTCTGCAACGGCGATAAAGCTCAGGTACGTTGCGCCGACGCGGATATGCCGGACGCTGTCGGTGCAGGAAGACGCGGTGTAGGTGAGGGTGCAGCAGAGTGAGAATACTTCGTCGGCAATTTCTTTGAACACCCCCGCAATGGCCGAACCTGAAAAGATGCGATAGTACTTTCCGCCCGTTTCCGCGGCCAGTGCGCCAAGCTGTTGATCGCTACGCAACGAGTTTCCGTACCCGATGGTGTACACGGTGATTCCCGCCGCCTTCGCCGCCGCGATGCAATCGAGATACGTCTCCGATGAACTGTTGTCGTCGCCGTCGGTGAAGACGATGCAGACCCGTTT
>JAJRXL010000477.1 GCA_024276335.1 Bacteroidota bacterium | reverse complement strand
TGTGCGAACACCCCCGCGAAGTACTCGTCGTCACCTTCGAGATCGGAGAGGATTCCCAGCCCGCCGCTCATGTTGTAGCCGTCGGTGTGGTCGGCGCGGCGGCCACCTCCGAAGCCTTGTGCGTCGCTCTCGTTGTGTTTCGGCGTTTCGTCGCCGACGTGCGTCAGGTCGGTGTCGTCGGCGATGTACCGGTCGTTTCCTTTCCGGTCGCTGAGCAGGCCGAGCCCGCGGCTGAAGCCGTAGCCTTGTGTGTAGTACACGCTGCGGTAGAGATCGTCGCCCGCTCCGTCGTGCAGAATCCCGATGCCGTACAATCCCGCACCCTGTGAAAAGCTACGGGAAGTGTACGTGTCGTCGCCGTCGTAATCGAGCAGCAATCCCACACCGAACCGGCCGCAACCCTGGGAAAACTCGACCGATTCGTAGGCGTCGTCACCCTCGAGGTCGAACAGCATCCCGATACCGAGCACGCCGGCCCCCTGCGTGTACAACCGCTCGTGGGCGTTCCGGTACCGGTCGTCGCCCTTGAAGTCGATGCACACGGATACGGGCAGTGAAGGCGAGGACGACCCGACCGATCCCAGGTACGTGTCGTCGCCGGAAAAGTCGATCAACAGCAGGCAGTCCTGCGGGTAGTGGACATCGTTGCCGCCGTTGGTAATGAGGATGCGTCCCGCCGGGGTGGGGATATCGGCGCGAAAGCTTTCTTCCAGGCTCAGCGAGCGAAGCGCGTCGATGGCCTTCTGGATTACCTGGGCCAGCTTCATGGCGCCGAAGATCATGGAGTTGCGGTCGAACGCCAGCGCGGCATCGTACACGGTCTTGTCGAAAGCGTGGGCGTCGCACTGCGATTCCTCCAGGATGGTGCTGAAGTAAATGTGCTCCAGGTCCTCGCGGGGGATATTCCGGATGGCGTCATAGCGGAGAGCGATCGCCTCGTTCAACACGGCCACGATGTTTGCTACCGGCTTCCTGGCGGCGGGTGGAAGCTGCCCGACCTGTGCGCGGATGCGGCCTTCGAAATTCGACCACGAGAACGTCGGCAGGTCGTATGGCGTCACGCTGCCGAGCGGCTGGTTCCGCGCAAGGTAGATCTCGCGAATGGCTTCCACGAGGGGTTCCTGTCCGGACAGGCGCGGGGAGTAATCCCATCCGTACTTGCCCATGTCCAGGCCGAGATTCTTGGCGGACATCTGGATGAGCGCGGCAGGGAGGCGGATTTGCGTCCTGCGGTATCCTCCCATGTGACTGCTGTCGGGAAGCACGTAGGGCGCGTAGCGGTTAACCACGGTGGTGGAAAACGAGGGGAGCTTCAAAGGCTCCGCCAGAAGGTCGTCCATGTACGGCAACCGGAACGGGTCGGATGGGTTGGCAAGGTTGGAAATCAACGAGGGGCGAAAGCCGACGCTGTCCGGGGAGACGCCCATCGTGTCGAGCGCCATCCGGAGGATGTCCGTCTGGGCGTGCGATGAAACGGGCAGGAACAAGGCGAGGAGAATCAGGAGTCTTTTCATAGCGGTCGATGTCCGTGTTACTTCGCGGTCAGTGTGGAAAATAGTGATTTGAAATGATCCAGGAATAGGTATGCAGCATGGCCGTTACGACCAGCAGGGCAAAGACGGTATGGCTGAACTTGAAAGGAGGCGCCTTCACGACATTGTACGCGAGAAATACACCGAGGGGAATCAAGCCGGGAGCGTAGAGGTTCCAGTCCTCGTACACGCCGAATTGCGCTCTCCAGACGATCATGAAGAAGAGGTACGAAAGAGCAGCGACGAACAGGAACGTATTGAACGGGCAGCGGAGAATTCTCCGGTAGATCGCGAGCGGCACAAGGATCAACACCAGGGGACAGAGCAGGAAGAGGAGGTTCGCCATGTCCCGGTAGTATTCCCACGACGGGACGGCCAGTTTCGAGCCGAAATCTCCTCCGTGCCCGAGGGCGTGGCTGTTGTACAGCAGGTCCTGGATAGGAAGGCCGTTGAAATGAAACACCAGGAAAACACCGCCGATGATTCCCGCGAACACGCCCGCCCCCGCCAGGAGCTCCCGGACCTTGCGCTTTCGCATCGCGGTCACGTACAGGTACACCAGCGATGGAAGTATCCATCCCGCCAGGAGGTGGAAGCACATGGCGACGGCGAGAACCGCGCTCGGCTCGGCCAGCGTCGTCCTTGCAGTGAGAAACCGGTAAGAAGAATAAAGGTAGAGCATCAGGAGCGTGGCGACCAGCGAGTAGTTTTCGACCGTGCCGAAGAACAACTGCATGAAACCACAGGAAAAGATAATGAGGGCGAAACGCCAGTCGGCGCCCGGGATATCCCGAACGAATCGGAGGACCAGGTACACGAAAACCCCGCCGCTCAACGCGGAAAGCGCCTGGTACGAGTGCAGGACCGACCATCCGAACCATTCCTGCGTGTAGTACCAGAAGCGCGAATGCACGTACAGTTCCAACAACTCGTCGTGGTTGGCGAAGTACCCCCGCCCGGGGACGTCCTGCATGATCTTGGTGGCGAACCGCAGGCCGTCGCGGTTGACGTCCATGTTGGCGAACGTAATGAAAAGCGCCACCGCGAAAAGCGAGATCACGAGGGAGAGAAATGTCTTGCCGGAAGCGGGGAGCGTCGAGAAATCGGGGAACCCGTTCCGCCGCGAGTAGCGACGGGCCAGCGCGATGCCGATAACCGCCGTGACCATGAGCGCTGCGTACCATCCCGCTCCTAGGTGGCGCAATTGGTTGAAACCGAACCAGGTGTCGTTGCCCGTGAAGCCCGCCAGGATGTACGCCGCCTGCATCAGTATCAATATGCCGATGTACAGGTTGTGCTCGGGTATGTTCGCCGGGATTCGTCTCTGCAT
>JAJRXL010000476.1 GCA_024276335.1 Bacteroidota bacterium | reverse complement strand
CCCCCGGGCGCGTACCTGCTTGTAGTCCGGACGGAACGCACCTTTCGCAGGCGGATGGTGATCATCGGTGATTAATTGAGATTGAATTGGCGGATTACCGAATTGACGAATTGGCGAATTGCAAATCGGCAATGGTTGATCAGGAATTGTAGGAGGGGCCTCCCGGCCCCGAATTGGCCAACACACCACGAACCACGTGTCACTGTGAGGACTGGAGGCCCGAAGCAATCTCCATAGCCCACGGATTCATCCGTGGGGAAAATGTTCATGGGAAATACAGTTGTAACCGTTTCAACGGTTTCCCCGGAGCAAGTAAAAAGTAAAAGGTGGTCGAGGTTGTGCCACGAGCCGCAATCTGAATAAACCGGGAGGGAGAAATAGTCATGAGAACGATGTGGTCTTCAGCGCTTCTGATCATTGCCCTGGTTTTCACTTTCACGGGCACGGTTTCCGCCCAGGGGCAGAAAAATGAGGGAAAGATAGACGGCGAACGCCGCATGTTCCAGGCCGAGGACAGGCGGGATTTCGAATATCTCAATGCGATATTTTCTCTTGGTTACCAACCACAGTTTGAATACTACAAAGGCGAACGATACGATCTGCCTGCGCGCTACAGGCGTAATGAAAATTATACATCCTATTCCAACACGGTACTCTTCACACCGTCCCTGTACCAGGGGCACGCTCCCGACCCGCTGCTAGTACTCGCCGGGTTCGCGCACAAACAGGAATTGTTCGCCGAAGGCATGTATTTCCTCTCCGCAAGGTTAGCATTGATGCCCGGCACTCCGGTTCCATCCGATCCAGACAAGATCATTCTACGCATCGTTATCAGTATGCATACCGTGCTACAGGACAATGATCATCCGGACAGCCTGGTGTACGACATAAAAGCCCGGGAATTCCAGGACGGCGGCGCGTTCGACGTTTGGGGCGACGGCGCTCGTCCTTACAGGCCGATCGAAATGTTCCTGGGATACTTCAAGGTAACCCTCGACAGCACCTGCCTTGATTCGCCCTCGTGTAATTCTATTTACGGGTATCGAATAAAACCTGTTTCTTACGATACCATGGCCGCGCAACCGCACAACTGGGGTCGATTGACGCGCATGTACTGGCATGGCGACAAGCCGGTGACGCCGGAACCGGACTCGGCGGATTTCCAAATCAAGGTGTATTACTTCGGCGCGGGAAACGTTCTCTTGGACCAGGTCAACCTCAGCGACGAAGCCGGGTACGCCCTGTTCGTGGGGGATGAACACTGCCTGCCGGAACATCGCAAACCGACGCCGGGAAGCATAACGCCCCTGGATTCGTTGCTCCAGAAACGCTTAGATAAGTACCTGGGCAACCCGGATACAAAAGCACAATTGCTTCAGATTCAGGAACCGACTTTAGAAACAGGGCGCAGTGAAGTTCGAAGTTTTATCGCCTACCGCGAAAAGCGCAGGTATGGTATCTCTGTTTCTCCATCTTTCAATCCCGAAGATCGCCGCTGATCAATGCCACTCCTCCGGATTCTATCCGAAGGTTTTGCTCTTGTATGCGATAAACGGTGTGATTCATACGCGATTGACAGGTATAAGGAATGGGTCTATCAGAACGTGTAGGAGGGGTCTCCTGACACCGATTTTTGGGTTGACCCCGAAGCATCAGGACAGCAGACAGCGGATTCGCGAAAAAGCCACGAACCACGGGCTGTTTTTAACCACAAAGGACGAAGAAGGCACAACCTGTCCGCCGGAACTTTGCGGAGGCGGAAGGACACGAAGGAAAACGTTCCAACCACCTTCACGTTTTATACTCCGACACACTCACCACTACCCGTGCACCAGAAATAAATAAGCCCGCTTTCGCGGGCCGTGGAACTGATCTATGTGAAAAGAGATGATTAATTGATGACGATCTGTTTCGGCTTGCTCTCTTCGGCCTTGGGCACGGTCACCGTCAGAACGCCATCCTTGTACGATGCGCTGATCTTCTCCGCATCGACATTGGTCGGGAAGGTGAAGGAACGATAGAACTTGCCATACACCCTCTCGATCCGGTGGCACGTGCTGTCTTCCTTCTCTTCGACCGATTTCCGTTCACCGCTGATGGAAAGCGTGTTATCCGCGAAATTCATTTTCACATCTTTTTTCTCCACACCCGGCAAATCGAAACGTAATACGTAGTTGTCATTATCCTCTACAATATCTACAACCGGGCTCCAGACAGCCGAATCCAGATCGTCCTCGTCCAACCGCTTGGGAGTGAATCCCGTTAACAGCCGGTTCATTTCACGCTGAAGGTTGAGAAGATCATTCACCGGATTCCAGCGAGTTAAGGTCATCATAGTCAGTCACCTCCTTTTATTTTTGTTTTTCGGTTCGCTTTTTCCGCCCTCGGATGTTTCATTTCCCGTGCCAATTTCAAACTCGCTGAAATCAAACAAAATGAAGGCAAGACGCGTGCGCGCCTGATATCTTGTCAGGGAATGTCGTGCCTTGTCCTGACAGGATTTCGTACCGACGTGAAAAGCTGTACTAAACAGGGTTTTTTCCCGTGCTTTCATCCGTACCCAAACCTGGCACAGGTCTTGCACTTCTACAGGATGCAAATCAGGAAAACCTGATGAAAAGGAGGTGAGCACGATGAAACGACTGTTCAATAAAACCTACGCGATTCCAATCTGGTTTTTGATTCTCCTGGGTCTCAACTTCGTATTGATGGGAATTGTTACCGTCTTGTTCCCGGAAATACTCGTCATCATGGTGGCCGCGTTCTTTGTCGCTACCGGCGTTTCCCTCTGGGTAACGGCGTGGCGGCTGCGGAAACGCCATGGTTGGTCGGCGCTGCGCGTGTACTTTGATGACGATTATTTCTACTTCTAAACGTGATCGAGAATGTACCAGAAAAACTACTATAAAATATTAGGTGTCTCGGAAAATGCGAGCGCTGACGAAATAAAAGCGGCGTATCGCAAGCTGGCCAAGGAATATCATCCGGACAAGAATCCCGGCGACAAGACGGCGGAAAGCCGGTTTAAGGATATCAGCGAAGCCTATGAGGTGTTACGGGATCCGGAGAAACGGCGGAAGTACGACGAACTCCGTCGTTTGAACACGCAGGGATTCGGTAAAACACGCACGATGTCGTACGAGGAATTCATGCGCCAATTCGGTGGCGAGCGCGTCGGAAGCGAGGATTCCTACTTCAACTGGGGGTTTGGCAATTCCCCCCTTGAAGATATTTTCTCCAACCTCTTTGGCGGGTTCAGCAGCCGAAGCAGGTCGCGAGCCACCGGGCGGCGCGCAACCGGGAGACCGACCCAACAGGCATACGAATTCCGGTTCGGCCCGGAACTGGACGAAGAACCGGTTCCCACCGCCGATCCTTTCTTCAAGCGCAAGGGCCTGGACGCGTACGTAGATATTCCCATCAATATCGCGCAGGCCATGCTGGGCTCGAAGATGCGTGTACGAACCCCGTCCGGCAGTCGCATCAACGTGCGCATCCCGGCGGGGACACAACCGGAGGCGGTTCTGCGAGTACGGGGAATGGGCTTTTCCCAGGGCGGTCGCTCCGGCGATCTCTATATCAAGACACACGTGATCATTCCCACGAACCTCACCGGCGAACAGAAGGAACTGGTGAAAAAGCTGGCGACATCGCTGAAAATGAAGTACTAAAAAACAAGACGAACAAAAGGATGGTGATGCAATGAATTTTGAAAAATACACGGTAAAAGCACAAGAAGCAGTGGCGGCGGCCCAGAACCTCGCCCTGGAACGAAACAACCCCGAGATCGAGGTCGAGCACCTCCTGCTGGCCCTGCTCCGGGACCGCGAGGGCGTGGCTGCCTCGGTTATCAAGAAAATCGGGGGGGACGTCGAGGCGATATCCTCCGCTCTCGAGACAGCTCTCGATGCCCTCCCGAAGGCATACGGCGGCCAGAAGTCGCGGACCTACCTCTCACCGCGCCTGGAAAAAGTTCTCGCCAGGGCCGGAGAGGAAATGCAGTCTCTGAAAGACGAGTACGTAAGCACGGAGCACCTGCTCATGGCCATCGCGGGAGAGCGTGGTGGCAAGAGCGCGGAAATTCTTTCCCGCCACGGCGTGGACCGCAACGCGATCCTGAAAGCGCTGCAAAGCATCCGGGGTTCGCAGCGGGTGACCGACCAGAACCCGGAAGAAAAGTACCAGGCGCTGAAACGGTTCGGAAAGGACCTCACGGATCTCGCCCGTCGCGGCAAACTCGACCCGGTTATCGGACGCGACGACGAAATCAGGCGGGCTATCCAGGTCCTGTCCCGCCGCACCAAGAACAATCCCGTGCTGGTGGGAGACCCCGGCGTGGGCAAGACGGCCATCGTCGAAGGCATCGCCCAGCGCATCGCCAACGGCGACGTGCCGGAAGGTCTCAAGGACAAGACCGTCTTCCAGCTCGACATGGGTTCCCTCATCGCGGGCGCGAAATTCCGCGGCGAATTCGAGGATCGCCTGAAAGCAGTCCTGAAGGAGATCGTGGAATCCGAGGGGCGCATCATTCTCTTCATCGACGAGCTGCACACGATCGTCGGCGCGGGCGCGGCGGAGGGCGCGGTGGACGCGGGAAACATGCTGAAACCCATGCTGGCCCGCGGCGAGCTCCGCATGATCGGCGCCACGACGCTCGACGAGTACCGCAAGTACATCGAAAAAGACAAGGCCCTGGAACGGCGGTTCCAGCAGGTCTTCGTGGATCAACCCAGCGTCGAAGACACGATTTCCATCCTCCGTGGATTGAAAGAAAAGTACGAGCTGCACCACGGCGTCCGGATTGCTGATTCGGCCCTTGTAGCTGCGGCGACGCTCTCGAACCGCTACATCACCGATCGTTTCCTTCCTGACAAGGCCATCGACCTCGTGGACGAAGCGGCGGCGCGGCTTCGCACCGAGATCGACTCCATGCCGGAAGAAATGGATGAAATCGACCGCCGTATCAAGCAGCTTGAAATCGAGCAGGTCGCCCTGAAGAAGGAGTCGGACGCTCCTTCCAAGGAGAAGCTCGCCCAATTACAGAAAGAACTGGCCGATCTCAAGGAACGCTACGCGGGCATGAAGCAACGGTGGGAAATCGAAAAGGACGTCATCAAGAATATCCAGGGCACCAAGGAAGCAATCGAGTTGACCAGGATAGAGGCGGAAAAAGCGGAGCGCAACGGCGATTACAACCGTGCGGCCGAACTCAAGTACGGCAAGCTCCCCTCGCTGCAGAAAAAACTCGAGGAGTTGAACCAGAAGCTCGAGGAACTGCATAAGCACGGCGCGTTGCTCAAGGAGGAAGTGCGGGAAGACGACATTGCGGACATCGTGTCGCGGTGGACGGGGATCCCCGTGTCCCGCATGCTGGAAAGTGAGCGGGAAAAGATTCTCCACATGCCCGAACGGCTGCGCCAGCGGGTCATCGGACAGGACGAGGCCGTGCAGGCCGTGTCGGAAGCAGTCCTTCGTTCACGCGCCGGACTCAGCGACCAGGATCGCCCCATTGGATCGTTCATTTTCCTGGGACCGACCGGCGTGGGCAAGACGGAGCTGGCGCGCGCGTTGGCGGAATTCCTGTTCGACGACGAAAAAGCCGTCATCAGGCTCGACATGTCGGAGTACATGGAGCAGTTCAACGTGTCCCGCCTGATCGGAGCGCCGCCGGGCTACGTGGGCTACGAGGAAGGCGGGCAGTTGACCGAAGCGGTACGGCGCAGGCCGTACAGTGTCGTGCTCCTGGACGAGATCGAGAAGGCGCACCCGGAAGTGTTCAACATCCTGCTGCAAGTGCTGGACGAGGGACGCCTGACCGACAGCAAAGGGCACGTGGTCAACTTCAAAAACACGATCCTGATTATGACCTCGAACCTGGGCGCAGAACATATCATGGAAGAATTTCGTCACATACGTGATGACAACAGGGAAGAAATCTACGAGCAGGTCCGGTCGGATATCTTCGCGATGCTCCAGAAACGCCTTCGCCCGGAATTCCTGAACCGCGTGGACGAGATCCTCGTGTTCCACCCGTTGACCAGGGAACACATCTACCAGATCGTGGACATCCAGTTCAAACGCCTCGTGCAGGAGCCGTTGGGTCGGCAAGGCTTGACCGCAGAGTTGACGGAGGCGAGCCGGAAATATCTCACCGATAAGGGCTATGATCCCGTCTTCGGCGCACGTCCCTTGAAACGACTGATCCTCAAGGAAGTGGTGAACGCGCTGTCGGCGGATATCCTGCGGACGGGTATCACGCGCGGAACCCACATCACGGTGGACGCCGATGAAAACGGCATCACCTTCCGGCACACGAGGGAGCCGGAAGCGCCCGATGCGGAAAGCACCGCGGATGAAGAGATCATTGAACCGGAAGTAATACAGTAGGGAGCCAGCCATGACGAAAACGCTGCCAAAATCCTTCGAGGAATTGATAACGCATTCGGAACTCCCGGTATTAGTCGATTTCTGGGCGGAGTGGTGCGGGCCATGCCGCATCGTATCGCCGACCATTTCCCGGCTGGCCCGTGAAAACGCCGGTCGCCTGCTGACGGTAAAAGTGAACGTGGACCGGAAGCCGCACATCGCCGCGAAATACAACATTCGCAGCATACCTACCATCATGCTGTTCTGGAAGGGACATGAATTGATGCGGCTTTCGGGCGCGTATTCGTACGAGCAGCTTAAACGGGACCTGGAGTCCCATCTTCCCATGGCAAACTAAGGTACCATGATCCAAAGCATAGGAGGACTACTCATGAAAAAGAACAGGAAAATGTTCATCGGGCTCGGACTCGTCGCCGGAATCGTGATCGGACTCCTGGTCGGCGCGGGATTCCAGTTGCCGTTGAGCGTAAACGCGAAAGCCCCTGCCGCAATCATCGATGCCACGCAGAAACCCATCACGAACCTTAAAGAGTTCAGCCAGGCTTTTTCCGACGTGGCGGAAGGAATCCTTCCCACGGTGGTTACCATTCTCACCGACCGGGTGGTCAAACAACAGGTGCCGCGTATCAGCCCGTTCGGAGACAACGACCCCTTCCGGGAATTCTTCGGCGATGATTTCTTTAAACGATTCTTTCCTCCCCAGGGTGAAATGCATCAGCGGGCCTTGGGATCGGGAGTCATCGTCCGGGAGGACGGCTACATCCTGACCAATAACCACGTCGTGCGCGGCGCGGATAAGATCAAGGTGCGGCTTTTCGACAACGAAGTCGTCGAAGCAAAAATCGTCGGGACCGACCCCAAGGCGGACATAGCCGTCATCAAGATCGACAAGGACGGTCTTCAGGCCGCCAAGCTCGGCGACTCCGACAAGCTGCGCATCGGCGAATGGGTGTTGTGTGTCGGTTCGCCCCTGAGCGAGAACCTGGAGCACACCGTCACCGCCGGGATTATCTCGGCCAAGGGTCGATCCAACGTCGGCCTGGCAGATTACGAGGACTACATCCAGACCGACGCCGCGATCAACCCGGGCAATTCCGGTGGTCCCATGTTGAATCTCAACGGCGAGGTGGTCGGCATCAACACGGCCATCGCTTCCCGGACCGGCGGCTACCAGGGCATCGGCTTCGCCGTTCCCTCCAGCATGGCCAAGGTCATCATGGAACAGCTCATCAAGTACGGCAAGGTCACGCGGGGCTGGCTGGGCGTTCGTATCCAGAACCTGGACGACGCCATCGTCGAGGCCATGAACCTGCCCGGCAAGGAGGGCGTACTGGTGGGCGAAGTTCTCAAGGACAGCCCGGCTTCGAAAGCGGGTTTCAAGGAAGGCGACATCATCCTGACCATGAACGGGAAAAAGGTCCGGAACGTTACCGAGCTGCGCAACCGCGT
>JAJRXL010000475.1 GCA_024276335.1 Bacteroidota bacterium | reverse complement strand
ATTATAAAAACGGTTCAAGCATTGTCATCAGCGGAAACCGACATTATACACGACATAATACCACGATGCAAGCAACGAATGAAACAGTTGCATCCTTGACGTGAACGAGACCCTCATTCCGCCGAATGGACGTTGAGCCCAAGATATACGTTTCTTCCCCGTCCCGGCAGGTTGTTGACGCTCAAGTGCTCGTGGTAATAGTGATCGAGCAGGTTCTCGACGCCCAGCTTGACGTCCAGGAAATCCCAGGCCCGGAATCGGCCACGAAGGTTCAGAATGATAAATCCCGCGGTCCGGTCTTCCAGAGTGGTCCGGGAAGCAATCCGGTCCTGGGGGCCGGCGAAGCGGGATTCGATGGCAAACCGGAATCGATCCAAACTCCACTGTATTCCGAGTCCCCCTTCCAGGGGTGGAATTAAGGGCAGTGGTTCGTTCAACTCCCGGTTTTGACCGTAGGTGTAAGCAGCCGAGACGTGTATCCTCAGGCTCTGTGTGACATCCATGGAGCCCTTTACCTCCACCCCGGTTATGAAAGCCGAGGAGATATTGGCAAACGTCTTGAATTCCTCCGACTGGATGACCCCGCTGATGTAGTTCCGGATATTGTTATAGTACACGTTTATTCGAAGATCATGCTCCGGGCGGGAATAATCCACCGATAATTCCGCCTGATAACTGGTTTCCGCCTTCAGCAGGGGATTGCCGGTATAGAAATAGCCGTCGGTCACGTTGTACAAGAAGAAGCCGTAATTCTCGATGTGGCTGGGCATCCGCTCGCTCCGGGCCGCGACGAGTTGAACGGCGCCGTAGTCGCCGATCCGGTATTCGATCGCTGAGCTGAAGCTGAAGGACGTTAATCTCCGCCGCATATCCCCGGTTTCCCAGAAAGCTTCGAGTTGCCTGCGGCCGAATTCGTTCCGCAGGTTGCGGTCGGAGTAATCCACGCGCAGGTTCGTCCGCAACCGCAACCGGTCTGTCAGCAAACGGCTGTAATCAACGACAGCGGCGGCGTTGTAGAGGAGCACGTCGCCGAGGTTAAGCAGGTAGGCGTCCGATACTCCCGGCAGGACACTGATCATCTTCATGTCCGCGAAAGCGGTCAACCGGTAGAAATCAAGAATCAGGTTGAGACGGTGGCCGCCCGCGACCAGCGAGAATTCCTCGTTCACACCCACTGTGCGCGTTTTGCCGAACATGGGCATGTACATGTTCTGCATAACCGGGCGCACCGTGACATCGCGACCGTAATCATCCATCCAGTGATCGACGCGGTTGAAATATACCATGCTGCGGAACGACTTGACACCGCGAAACGGATTCATCCAGTGGTGCTCCAGGCGGTAAATCTGCGACTTGGTGGTGGTGGCATCCATCAACAGCACCGGGTAGCCGATGTTGCTGGCATTGTCGCCGATGAAGGAGAATTCCAGCCGCTGGCCAGTCCCAAGCTTCAGGGACATGTCCATTTTGTAGTTGTTCTTGGCAAAACCTGAACCGGTGATCACCTGCCCACCCCCGGCACGGAAATCACCCGATTTCTTAAACGAGACCGTTGCGCGAAGGGCGATCGATGAATCCGCATAATTGACGATGCCCCGGTACCGGCGTAGATCGGAGACCATTTCGTAGCCTATTTCCGACAGCGCGAGGAAGGGGCGTGTAAAATCCGCCTTGTGGGTCACCATGTTGAGGGTTCCCCCGATGTTGGCCGCCTTGGTCAGGTCCAGGGAATTCTTGCTGACTTCCAGCTTTTCAAGATTTTCAACCTCCACGTAGGCCGTTACGGGGTCCATACGATCAACACAGGCGCCGAAGATTTTCATCCCATCGATCACCACGCCGATGCGACCTGCATCCATTCCCCTGATGGTTGGTTCCAGAGCGAAATTCGCCCGCCGAATCATGGAAATACCGGCCACGTCCCGCATGACGCCTTCGGTGGCGTTGAGCCAGCCGGATTCGGCATCCCCGCGATTCGTGCCGTACACGACGATTTCATCCGGGAAGGCTATCACTGCCGGCACCAGGGACACTTTCAATACGGTAACGGTTTTTTCAGACACTCGCACCTCTTCCACGCTCGATTCATAACCTAGCGCAGAAACAACGAGACGATACGACCCCGGCGGCAATGACAGGTGAAAATATCCACTGCTGTCGCAGGCAACACCCCGTTGCGTCTTATCAATCTTGACGTTTGCAAACGGAACAGGCGCTTCCGTACCAGCTTCCGTAACCCGCCCCCGTATCAGCGACTGGGCGGAAAGCAGACTGATATTCCCAAGGAATAACAGCAACAAAGCAACTATCCGGTAATACAGCATGCGTTTGAAATACTACGCAGATACGTTGTCACGCTGCGCCTGGAGCATTTTTCTCTTATGATTCACCGTTTCTCGCACACCAGTCGACACGGGTCGGAATTTATGGGACAGTAATATCAAAGCTGGTATGGAGAAGCGAGTCGCCACGCGCGAAATCCAGGTCAACTCGCCAATCACCGGTCATCGTGAAATTCACCTTTCCGAGATAATGCCCGTTTTGTTGATGGGTCGGATCGACATTATTGGGTGAACCATGTCCCATGGACGGCATTGTCGGTTCCATTTTGACCGTCAGGTTCTCTACCGCCGGGAATGACATCATGGTTTCGCGATAGTGCACCGTGATTTCAAGATCATTCATTCCCACTACGGGTTTCTCCGGTTTCACCAGGGTGATGAAGTAATTTTTCCCATCAGTTCCCACCACGGATTTCAGCATATTTCCAGCGGCTACATTGACGTTCACAGCAACCTCGCCTACCGTTCCATTTTTTTCGTCGCGAAAATTCGCGCGTAGTTCCCACGTTCCGGCCATGATAAAGTTGACCGCGCAGTGGAACAGACCATTGATCGCGGCGACGCCTTCATGATCTTCATGGGGAGCGGAGTGCTTCATTTGCCCCATGTTCATCATCGGTATGATGGAAACCGCCGCTCTGTCAACTAGCGCGTGTGTCGACGTCCTGGTCAGTTTCACGTATATGCGGTGGTACCCAATGGCAAAGGTGTTTTCGGAATACAATTCGACCTTGTAGCCCTGGTCTGCTCCTTCTCCGACTTTCAGTAAACTTTCCTCCGGATTCTCATTATTCACCGGCTGCGTGCTCTCTTCACTACAACCAGCCATAAGAATGACGGACATAAAAGCCACGACAGCAAATCGTATGCAATGCATGAAACACCCCCTTTTTCCTTCATTTATGGAATTAGATCATCGAACCGTCAGAGCCCGGTTTTTTCAGCTTGGCAGGTTTTGGCTGGATTTCGTGTCATTTCGCCAATCCTGGCATAAAAAAGATATTGAAGTCGATTTCTAATTGCAACCAACACTCCTGATGTATAATTGCTCTCAATAAAGGACTAATCAATAAATGAAGTTTTTACGCTGAAACAATTGGGGAGCCACCGCGACGTAAAACCGCTCTATCTCGTACACTCGCGCGCAATGACTTCCTATTATTGGTTGTCGCCCTTTCCGCCTGAAGCATTCGTTCCCGGCATACTTGCCGCATGTCAGGAAAATTTCTATTATAACGGTGAAAAGACAGAACGATACACATGTCAAAACCCACTCACATATCGCGCCGTGAATTCCTTGAGCGCGCAGGCAAAGCTGCAGGGCTGGCCGTTGTCGTCGCGGGAGCGGGGTTCGCGCTCCACGAGCAGGAACGGTTCCCCTTTCGTCAAACCGCCTCCGAGGTCGTGGTCCGCGACTTGCGCATAAAGGATATTCCCGGGCGGCTGGTCGTGGTTCACGGCGAAAACCCGGTTCGGATTACCTCCGCCGCCCTTGAGGAATTCGGCGGCATGAGTTCGTTCATCTCGAAAGGCGATACCGTCGTCGTCAAGCCGAACATCGGATGGGACCGCGTGCCCGAACAGGCAGCCAACACCAATCCCGAGGTCGTGCGCGTCCTCGTCCGGGAATGCTTGGCCGCGGGCGCCGCGAAGGTCATCGTCACCGACGTTTCCTGCAACGATCCCCGGAGGTGTTTTTACCGC
The DNA here is from genome assembly GCA_024276335.1 of Bacteroidota bacterium. Lineage (GTDB taxonomy): Bacteria > Bacteroidota > Ignavibacteria > SZUA-365 > JAADGX01 > JAADGX01. The sequence goes on along the minus strand of JAJRXL010000475.1, from coordinate 1,100 downwards.
AGCGGCATCGCACAGGCGGCGGAAGAGGCGGGGGCGGACGTCGAGCTGCCCGTCCAAAGCCGGTATCGGACGGTAAACATGGGTGGCGTCATGCTGGGCGAACAGCTCGTGTACGGCACGTTTCTCGAAGCGGACAAGGTCATCAACGTGCCCGTGGCCAAGCACCACAGCCTGACCCGCGCCACGCTGGGCATGAAAAACCTCTACGGCATCCTGGGGGGCAACCGGAGCCGCCTCCACCAGGACATCAACAACAGCATCGCCGACCTAGGCAATTTTCTCCGTCCCACGCTCACCGTGCTCGACGCCTACCGGGTGCTCCTACGCAACGGTCCCCAGGGCGGCAACCTGGCCGACGTGGAAGAGCGCCGGATGCTTGCCGTGTCCACCGACCAGGTAGCTGTGGACGCGTACGCCGGCGAAACGTTCTTCGGCCTGGCGGTCGAAGACCTCCCCTACCTCTCGCTTGCCGAACAACGCGGACTTGGGATAACGGATTATTCCGCCCTGGATTTTCGGGAGATCGAGGCGTGAAAAGGAATGAACATCTTGATTTTCGGTTGAAGCTGCTCTCTTCTTGATTCCACGCGCGGTTGTATCATTCCAGGGCCCAACGGACAACGGATATATGCGATGAAAGAGTTTCTTATAGCGAATCAGGGCTCAAATTTCTGCTTGCACGGGTACGCCGCAAAAGGTCAGGTGACAACGCATGGATATTTATAAAGAATCTGTTCGTCTGTTATCGTTGCACATTCATCGGCTATGGCTGAAGAAATCTTGTTCGAATTCGCGGATATCTCCAGTCTTTGCCCTCGCAACGGGTTGAATTGGCGAATTAAAAAGATTATGAAAGGTGATATTACGGAAAGGGTAGTGTCAAAATCCCCCCTTTGAAGCGGGTCAGGCTTCGTAAAACAGCCCGGCCCGCTTCACACCAAAACCCCACCTGCGTTATTGATCTTGGAGAGGGGAGGATATGGGGATGGAGAACGTTGTGCAAAAAAATACACTACTTCCATCTGACACAACGCCGATTATCTCGACGCTGCCTGTATATTGATCCGTGTTTACCCCACGTTTTAACACGCGCCTGATCT